>JAGQTK010000009.1 GCA_020439065.1 Microthrixaceae bacterium | reverse complement strand
GAGGGCGCTGGCCCGGTGGATGCGGCGGCGTTCGAGTGCGTCGACATTGACTTCTCCTTTTGCGCTGTATCTGGGTGGGCGCTCGTGCTGAAGCTCCGTGGTGTGGCGCGGTGCGCGCTTCGCGGTGCTGCGCGGTGGGGTGGATGCCTCGGCCGAGGCATCCACCAGCGCTCTAGATCAGCGAGAGCTCGCGCAGCTTCGCCGAGACGTCGTCGTTCGACGGCTCGACGTGGTGCGTGGCGTCGGGGTAGACCACGACGGGAATCTGGGTGCGTCCGGAGATCTCGCGGGCGACCTCGACGGCGTCGGGCGTCTCGACGAGGTCGATGTAGGTGTATTCGATGCCGAGGCCATCGAGCTGGCGCTTGGTGCGACGGCAGTCGCTGCACCACTCGGCGCCGAACATGGTGATCCCGGTCAACTTCTCAGCAGCAGTCATGCTCACAAGTTTATGGGCGCCTGGCTGTGCGGGCTCCGAATGCGTCGCGCGGCATGCGTGCGCGCTTCAGGCGGATGGCGCGAGGCTGCCGTCTGTCTCGACATACAGCTCGCCCGACACCGGGCACACCCAGCGCCCGTCGCGCTCCTCGAGAGGGTGGCCCGCGCGGCCGACCCAGCCGATGCGACGCGCGGGCACGCCGACCATGAGGGCGAAGTCGGGGACATCCTTGGTGACGACCGCGCCCGCGGCGACCAATGCCCAGGCGCCGATTCGTGCGGGCGCAACACAGACAGCCCGTGCGCCGATGGACGCGCCACGGCCGATCTCGACGCCTACCGCCTCCCAGTCGTCCGCGCCCTTCGGCGTGCCGTCGGGGTTGATCGCGCGGGGGAACACGTCGTTCGTGAGCACCGCGGCGGGCCCGATAAAGACGCCGTCGCCGAGGCGGGCGGGCTCGTACACGAGTGCGTAGTTCTGGAGCTTGCAGCCATCACCCAGCACGACGTCTGGTCCGATGTACGCACCGCGACCGACGTTGCAGTCGGCGCCCAGCCGCGCACCCTCGCGCACTTGTGCGAGGTGCCAGACCCGCGTCCGCGGGCCGAGCGTGGCCGAGTCCGCAACATCGGCGGTTGGCTGAACGGTGGGGAGGTCTGCTTCGCTCACGATGGGCCCTTCGGTCGGCGGTGGACGTGGCATCCACCCTAGAGGCGCGGTGCCGGGTGTGCACGCCTCACTAGGCTTGGTGCCGGATTGGGGGAGTCAATGGCTCGAATCGTGGTTGTGGGTGGCGGGATCGTGGGGTTGGCTGTTGCGCGTGCGGTGGCCATGCGAGGCGATGACGTTGTGGTCTTCGAGAAGGAGGACCGTGTTGCTGCGCACCAAACCGGCCACAACTCGGGCGTTGTGCACGCGGGAATCTACTACGCGCCCGGCACGCTGAAGGCGGAGCTGTGTCGTCTCGGCCGCGATGCGATCCGGGAGTACTGTGCTGAGAAGGGCCTCACGTATCGCGAACTCGGCAAGCTCGTCGTGGCCCTCGACGAGAGCGAGATCGGAGCGCTCGACGCGCTGGAAGTGCGAGCAGCGGCGAACGAAGTACCCGGCCTGCGGCGGATCGGTGCCGAGGAGATCCGAGAAATCGAGCCTCACGCCGTCGGCATCGCTGCGCTGCACTCGCCTCACACCGCCGCCGTCGACTACAGCGCGATCAGTGAAGCGATGGCTGAGGATATTCGGGCCGCGGGCGGCAGAGTCGTCCTCGGTGCTGAGGTGACGGAGATTCGCCGGGACGGAGTAGGCGTGCGGGTCGTGGCCGGGAACGAGGACGTATACGCCGACCGACTGATCGCCTGCGCGGGCCTGCAGTCGGATGTGGTGGCGAAGCTGGTCGGCGCCGATCCCTCACCGCGGATCCTGCCGTTTCGTGGAGAGTACTGGGTGCTCGACCCGGCGCGCGCGGATCTCGTTCGAGGCATGATTTACCCGGTACCGGACCCGCGGTTTCCGTTCCTCGGCGTCCACTTCACACGCGGCTTTGACGACGGCGTGCACGTTGGGCCGAATGCGGTGCCGGCACTGGCCCGCGAAGGCTACGGCTGGGGCACCGTCTCGGTGCGCGACACATGGGGCTCGCTGATGTGGCCCGGGGCGTTTCCGCTCGCCCGGAAGCACTGGCGGATGGGAGTGAGCGAGGTGTGGGGCTCGCTGGTGAAGTCCGCGTACTTTCGGCAGGCTCAGCGATTCATGCCCGAGCTGACCATAGGCGACCTGACCCACAAGTCGGGCGCTGGCGTCCGCGCGCAGGCGTGGGGTCGGGATGGCTCACTGCTGGACGACTTCGCGATCGACACCATCGGCCCGATCACCATCCTTCGCAATGCGCCGTCGCCTGCCGCCACATCGTCGATTGCGATCGCCGACTATCTCCTTGCCGCCATCGACCGCGCAGGTTCCTGAATTCTTGGTGAGAAAGTTGTTCGCCTGTGTATAGAATGCAGGCGGGGAAGGACTTGCGCGCACGGGGGAACGTGCGCATTGGTTCTGAATTTCGCGAAGTGACTGGGAAGTCCTTCGAATACGACGATTACCGACGGTCCAGCCGTAGTGATCAAACCTGGGGACAACACATGGGGAAACTTGCGCCCGCCGAGGCCGCCATTACACGACGCCCACGACTGGCCGTGCGCGTTGGTGCACTGCTCGCGACCTTCGCCGTCGTCGTCTCGACGTTGATGGCCTTCGAGCCGGTTGCGCCCGCCCAGGCGGCGAGCCCCTGTGGCCCGGACATCAACGCGATCGTTTGCGAGAACGAGAAGCCGGGAACCGATCCCTATGTCTGGGACATCGATGGCGCCGGCGACCCGAGCATCCAGGGGTTCGCAACCGACATCAGCGTCAATGCTGGCTCGCGCATCGACTTCAAGATCGACACCGACGCATCGAACTACACGATCGACATCTACCGCACCGGTTGGTATCAGGGCTTGGGCGCGCGGCACATTGACTCGGTGACACCGTCCGCTGTGCTCCCCCAGGTCCAGCCGGAGTGCATCTCGGACGTCACTACCGAACTTTACGACTGTGGCACGTGGGCTGTGTCTGCTGGTTGGGATGTGCCATCTACTGCTGTCTCGGGTGTCTATATTGCGAGCCTCAAACGTGCCGATACGGGCGGTCAAAGCCACATCATCTTTATCGTGCGCAAAGACGGCAACACTTCGGACGTGCTCTTCCAGACTTCCGACCCGACGTGGCATGCCTACAACGCGTATGGGGGATCCGACTTTTACCAGGGCGCTGCAAACCGCCGCGCCTACAAGATCAGTTACAACCGTCCGTTTGCCACGCGGGATGGCGTCGAGGCCCGCGACTTCTACTTTGCGTCAGAGTATGCGACCGTTCGATTCCTCGAGCGGAACGGATACGACGTTTCGTACCTCGCCGGCGTCGACACCGATCGCCGCGGTGGTGAACTGCTGAACCACAATGTGTTTTTGTCCGTGGGGCACGACGAGTACTGGTCGGGATCGCAGCGGGCAAACATGGAAGCCGCGCGCGACGCGGGCGTCAATATGCAGTTCCTCACCGGGAACGAGGGCTACTGGCGTACGCGTTACGAGCCATCAGTGGATGCCTCGAAGACCGACTACCGAACGCTTGTGTCGTACAAAGAGACTTGGAGCAACACAAAACTCGACCCCCACACGGAGTGGACGGGCACGTGGCGTGACCCCCGCTTTGCAGATGCAGCTCAGGGCGGGCACCTGCCGGAGAACAGCCTCACGGGCACCATGTACATGGTCAACAACGTTTACCTGCCCGTGACAGTGAACTCAGATGAAGGAAAGTACCGGCTCTGGCGTGGCACTGGGCTGGCCTCGATGCCGAGCGGCACATCGGTGGCGCTCGCAGACCAGACCGTCGGGTATGAGTCGAACGAGGACATCGACAATGGTTTTCGTCCGGAAGGCCTGATCCGTCTCTCGACCACGGTCGGCCCCACCCCGGAATACCTCCTCGACTATGGCAACGAGGTGGGTGCTGGCACGACCGAGCACCACGTGACGCTGTACCGTGCCCCAAGTGGAGCGCTGGTGTTTTCTTCTGGCAGTGTGCAGTGGGGCTGGGGGCTCGATAGCGAGCACGACGGCGACCCGGTTCCCGCAGACCCACGGATGCAGCAGGCACAGGTCAATCTCCTGGCCGACATGGGTGCCCAGCCGGGTTCACTGATGGCAGGCCTTGCGCCAGCCACCGCGAGTACTGACAGCACGGCTCCCAACACTGTGATCAATGCTCCCGCCGAGGGAGCCGTTGTGGCGCACGGTTCGGAGGTCACCATCACCGGTACGGCCTCGGACGCTGCAGGCCGCGTCGCCGGAGTTGAGGTCTCAACTGATGGCGGTCAATCGTGGCACCCTGCGGTCGGAACCACGAACTGGTCGTACAGCTACATCCAGCAGGGCGCAGGCGCCACGAAGATCGTCGCGCGCGCCATCGACGATTCGGCAAACTTTGCCCCGGCGGGCGTGACGCGTACCGTGCATGTTGACGGCCCATACTCCGTTTTCGGCGAGGCCGTCCCCGAGGTGTCGTCGGCGAACGATGCCGAAGCCGTCGAGCTCGGACTCCGGTTCACCCCACAGTCGGATGGATTCGTCACGGGTGTCCGTTTTTACAAGGGTGTGGCGAACACTGGCCTGCACGAGGGTTCGCTCTGGGACGCAGCGGGCACCAAGCTGAACTCGGTCGTGTTCTCGCAGGAATCGGCGGATGGGTGGCAGACAGCGCTGTTCACGAGCCCCGTTGAAGTGTTTGCGGGAGTGCAGTACACGGTGTCGTACTCCGCGCCCAACGGTGGGTACTCGATGACCGACCAATACTGGCCCTACATGGCGAACACGACTGCGCCGCTCGAAGTGCCCACCGTCGTTGGTGCGGCTGCCGCGGGCGTGTTTGGTGAGGTTGGAGCCATGCCCGATCGTGCCTGGCGCGAGAGCAACTACTTTGTTGACGTTGTGTTCGACTCTTCAGACACTTCTCCACTGCGCGCAGCGGCACGGTCGCCTCAGCCGGATGCATCGAGTATCGCGCTTGACGCACCCATCGAGATCACGTTCACGCGCAATGCAGACCCAGCAACCGTTGACATTGCAGTGGCTGGAGCATCTGGTGGCCCGGTAAGCGGGACAGTGGCGTATGACGTAGCAACGAAAACCGCACGCTTTACGCCCGCAGTCTCGTACGAGCCGGCAACGAAATATACGGTGGCTCCCTCCGCGCGTGACCTCAATGGTGTTGGCCTGGACGCAAGCACCGCTTGGAGCTTCACAACTCAGGCCGCAGAGCTGGCAGTGGGCGAGTGCCCGTGCAGCCTGTTCCCGGAGAGCGCTCGTCCCGCAATTGATGCGGACGCGGATCGCGACGCTGTCACGCTCGGAGTCCGTTTCTCCGTCGCGAGCCCTGGTGAGGTGCACGCACTGAAGTTCTTCAAGGGCGCTGGCAACGAGGGGCCTCGTTCCGTCAGCCTCTGGAAGGCCGACGGTACGCAGCTCGCGAGCGCCGCCGTGGGCGCTGAGTCATCCCATGGATGGCAGTCGGTCACACTCGACCAACCGGTGGACGTCGTACCGGGTGAAACCTACATCGCGTCCTACTACGCGCCCCACGGTCGTTATGCAGTGACGCCGAGCCAGTTCGGATCAAACGGTTACACGCGTGGCCCGCTGACTGTGCCTGCCGATGGCGGGGCGTTCACCTACTCGAACGGGTTCCCCGACCGCACATCGTCGACGAACTACTTTGTCGATATTGCATTTACGCCGGTTGACGTCGGTCCTATCGTGACGTCAACGAGCCCCGTTGCCGGTGCAACGGAGGTCGCTGCTGACGCCACCGTGTCGGTGACGTTCAGCGCACCGGTCGCACCGGGTTACGTTGCCACGGCGCGGAGCGGGAGCACCACGATCGCGGGTACTTGGACCGCTTCGAGCGATGCGAAGAAGCTGACATTTGTCGCTGACAGCGACTACGCGCCAGGCTCCGTGATCGCGATTTCGGTGACCAGCATCGTGGGTGCCAATGGGGTAGCTGGCGACGACGTCGCTTGGTCCTTTGCGGTACAAACAGCTGCAGAGCAAGCCGTCACCACGATCTTCGGCTCGACGGTGCCCCAGGTGGCTGCCGAGACGGATGACTCGGCATCGGTCGAGCTCGGACTTGCGTTCCGAAGCGCGGTCGCCGGCGAGGTCCGGGCGATCCGTTTTTACAAGGCAGTGAGCAACACGGGAACGCATGTTGGCTCGATCTGGTCTCCGACCGGTGAGCGACTTGCCCAGGTGACGTTTGTTGGTGAATCCGCGAGCGGGTGGCAGCGTGCGCTGCTCTCGCAGCCAGTCGCGATCGAACCGGGTCTTGTCTACACGGTCTCCTACCTTGCGCCGCGGGGAAATTACTCCTACAGCCCTGGCGCGCTCGTTGCACCCCAGACGAGCGGTCCGTTGACTACGGAGGCACCTACGAATGGTCGCTTCCGCTATGGCAGCGGCGGCAGCATGCCGACGACGGCGTGGAACTCGACAAACTACTTCGTTGACGTGGAGTTCCTCACCGACGTGAACAGCCCTGAAGCGCCACCAAGCGTGTCATCGGTTTCACCGAGCCGCAACGCGAGCGCAGTCGGCGTAGACAGCCCGATCACAGCGGCGGTGGATCGTGTGCCTTCGGGTGCAGTGATTTCATTGGCGCTCACCGGCCCGGAAGGAAATGTGGCGGGCACGGTGCAGTTTGAGGGGGCCACGGGTGCGCTCAAGTTCACTGCAGCCGCGAACCTGGCGCACCTGACCACGTACACCGCGACAGTCACGATTGATGGCGCAGCGCTGGATTCCTGGTCGTTCCGTACTGTTCGTACCCCCGTTACTGGGGTTGCTGAGACGATCTTCGGGACTGAAGTTCCGGCGGTTGATTCTTCGACAGATAGCGAACCAGTTGAAGTCGGGACTGCGTTCGAAGTTGCCGAGCAAGGCACCGTGACGGCGATCCGTTTCTACAAGGGCGTGTCGAACACCGGCACTCACCGGGGGACACTTTGGTCGTCTGCAGGTGATGTGCTGGCCCGCGTGACGTTTACGGGTGAGACCGCATCGGGATGGCAGCGCGCGGAACTTGCTGAACCGGTTGATGTGATGCCAGGCCAGACCTACGTCGTTTCGTACCTGGCTCCGGTTGGACGGTTTGCCATCGCCGAACAGTACTTTGCGACACCAAAGGTGAATGGCCGCCTTACTGCACCTGCAGGTGACAACGGACGGTTCAAGTACGCAGCTGACGGAGGCTTCCCGGTGAGCTCGTGGGGCTCGTCCGGGTACTTCGTTGACGCCGAGGTTGTTTTTGCGGACGCGCCGACGCCGACGCCGACGCCAACGCCAGCTCCAACGCCGGCTCCAACGCCGACGTCTGCGACGGTGACTGCGGCGACTCCAGAGGCTGGGGCGAGTGAGGTTTCGCCGACCACTGCCGTGTCGGCAGCGCTAGATAGCGATCAAGCGGGCGCTACATTGCAGCTCAACGGTCCGAACGGTGCGGTAGCCGGTGCAGTGGTACACGATGCGGCAACACGCACAGTCACTTTCACGCCGAGCGAGCCCCTCGCATGGTCGACCGAATACACCGTCGCAGTGACGGTGCCAGGTCTGACGGTTGAGGCAGGAGATTGGGGATTCACCACAGCGTCTGAACCCGTTGTGCTCGACGCAGTGTCAATCTTCGGTGACGCCTTGCCAGCCCACCCGGCGTGGGATGACCCGGACGGGATCCAGGTTGCGACGCGCTTCAGTGTGAACTCTGCTGGTCAAGCCACGGGCGTGCGCTTCTACAAGGGAGCAGCGAACAACGGTGCTCACACTGGGTATCTGTGGCTCGATTACAGCACCAAGCTCGCCGAGGTGGAGTTTGTCGACGAGACTGAGGACGGGTGGCAGACTGCGCTCTTTGCGGAGCCGGTAGCGCTGCAGCCGGGCGTTGAGTACCGAGTTGGCGTGTACAGCACGGCTGGTCACTACGCCGTCGATATCAACGGATTGAAAGACCCCGTGTCGACGGGAGTGTTCGATATTCCGGCTGGAGGAAGCTCCTATACGAACTCTCGTGGCTTCCCTGTGAGCTGGTCACTGCACAACTACTGGGTGGACGTGCTCTTCGTCCCCCAAGGTTGAAACACCTCCGCACAGCAAAGAGTCACTGGCTCAGCGACGCCATGATGCAGGTAGCATCGCAATAAAATGAGCCTTATCGCGACCGAATGAGGAGCCTGTGAGCAATCGATTGAGTGTGGCCGTCGTCGGCGCGGGCTACTGGGGGCCAAATCTTGCGCGCAACTTCCGGGCGAGCGCTGACTGGGATTTGGCTGCGATCTGTGACCTTGATGCCGAACGTGCCCAGCGCGTCGCCGATGGGGTTGGTGGCGTCCCGGTGACCACGAGCCTTGACGAGGTGCTCGCCAACCCATTGATCGATGCCATTGCCATCGCGACGCCGGCCCGAACTCACCACCCGATCGTGATGGCGGCGCTCGCCGCAGGGAAGCACGTGATCGTCGAGAAGCCACTTGCGGATGATCGGGTGCGGGGTGCCGAGATGGTGTCGGAAGCGCGAGCCCGGGGCCTCGTGCTCATGGCTGACCACACGTATTGCTACACGCCCGCCGTGCTCAAGATTCGAGAGCTCATTGCGGATGGATTCCTGGGTGACATTCTCTTCGTCGATAGCGTGCGCATCAACCTCGGCCTGATCCAGCCCGACGTTGACGTCTTCTGGGATCTCGCTCCGCATGATTTGTCCATCATCGACTTCATCCTCCCCGGCGGACTTGGCGGTGCAACGGTTGCCGCGCAGGGCGCAGACCCGCTCCGAACGGGTAAGGCTTGCATTGGGTACCTCTCTATGCCGCTTCCTGGCGGCGCGATCGCGCACATTCACGTGAACTGGCTCAGCCCCACGAAGATTCGCCAGATGGTCATCGGCGGCACGAAGCGCACACTGGTTTGGGATGACCTCAATCCGCAGCAGCGCGTGAGCGTGTACGACCGAGGTATCGACATCGCGACTCAGTCGGAAGCTACGACCCTCGACCGACGAGCGGCAAACATTTCGTACCGGCTTGGCGATACCTGGGCGCCAGCACTCGAAGAACACGAGGCGCTTGCTGGTGTTGCCAAAGAGTTCGCCGCCGCGATCCGTGAAGGCCGCGAAGCCCGGACCAGTGGTGAGTCGGGCCTGCGCGTGCTCTCGGTGTTGGAAGCAGCAGCAGGAAGCCTCAAGGCGGACGGCGCACCGTACCCCATCGACGTCAACGTAGTGAGCTAAGGAAAGACATGACAAAGCTTGAAGGAACCCGAGTCCTCGTAACGGGTGGTGCAGGGACGATCGGTTCGACGCTCGTCGATCAGCTCTTGGCCGCAGGGGTCGAACACGTTGATGTGCTCGACAACCTCGTGCGGGGCAGGCTCGCGAACCTCGCGCCAGCTATGGAAAGTGGCCGTGTGAGCCTCATCGAAGGTGACATTCGCGACGCCAGGCTTGTTGACGAGCTCGTTGCCGGCAAGGATGTCGTCTTCCACCAGGCAGCGATCCGAATCACCCAGTGCGCTGAGGAGCCCCGGCTGGCGCTGGAGGTGCTGGTCGACGGCACCTTCAACGTGGTCGAAGCCGCGTCAAAGCATAGGGTCAAGAAGTTGGTCGCAGCATCATCTGCGTCGGTTTACGGGATGGCAGAGGAATTCCCAACCACGGAGCACCACCACCACCACAACAACGACACCCTCTACGGGGCCGCCAAGTCGTTCAACGAGGGACTGGTGCGTAGCTTCCGGGCGATGCAGGGTCTCGATTATGTGTTGCTCCGCTACTTCAATGTCTACGGGCCCCGTATGGATGTGCACGGGCTGTACACCGAGGTGTTGGTGCGCTGGATGGAGCGCATTGCGGACGGGCAGCCGCCGCTCATCTTCGGCGACGGCCAACAGACCATGGACTTCGTTTATGTGCCCGACATTGCGCGTGCGAACATTCTCGCGGCTGAGAGCGAGATCGTCGAGGGCGTCTACAACATCGCGAGCGGAAGCGAGACGAGCCTTCTTGAGCTTGCCCAGGCGCTGCTTCGCGCGATGGACTCCGACCTTTCGGTTGAGCACGGGCCGGAACGCGCTGTCAACGGCGTCGTACGCCGCCTCGCTGACACCACGGCCGCACGCAATGATCTCGGTTTCGAGGTTCAGGTCGGACTTGAAGACGGCCTTCGCGAATTGGTCGAATGGTGGCAACCGCAGCGTGAAGAGATCCGCTCCGGCCGGACGGTTTCAGCATCATGAGCCGTATCAATGTCATGGTGCCGTGGCTTGGCCAAGAAGAATCGGATGCGGTTGCCGATGCCATCGCATCCGGATGGGTTGCGCAGGGCCCTCGGGTCGCGAGGTTTGAGACCGAGTTCGCGGCCTCGGTCGAAGCATCGTATGCCGTTGCCACGACGAGCTGCACCTCAGCGCTGCATCTTGCGCTGATCGTGATTGGAATTGGTCCGGGTGATGACGTGGTCATCCCCTCGTTCTCATTCGTCGCCACGACCAATGCCGTGCGTTACGTGGGTGCCACCCCCGTCTTCGCTGACGTCGATCTGGCCACAGGCAACGTCACAGCCGCGACGATCGCTGCGGTCTTGACCCCGGCAACGAAAGCGGTGATCGCCGTGGACCAGGGCGGAGTCCCGGTCGACCTCGGCGAGATCCGTGGCGTGACTGATCCGCGAGGCATTGTCGTCGTCGAGGACGCGGCATGCGGTGCCGGGTCGACCTACCAGGGCAGGCCGGTGGGGGCCACGGCTGAGATTGCGGCTTGGTCGTTTCACCCGCGCAAGCTCCTCACTACTGGCGAAGGGGGCATGCTCACCACGACCCGCGAGGACTGGGCAGTACGTGCACGCCACCTCCGTGAGCACGCGATGAGCGTTTCGGCGGCTGAACGTCATGCCTCGGTACTCCCGCCCGCTGAAGAGTACGGCGAAGTCGGGTACAACTACCGCATGACAGATCTGCAGGCGGCGGTGGGCATCGTACAGCTCGGCCGCCTTCCTGAGATCGTGGCTCGCCGCCGGGAGATTGCTGCTCGCTACCAGGCAGCCATCTCTGAAATTCCAGGGCTCCGTGCCGTGCAAGACCCCGCGCACGGGACCGGCAACTTCCAGTCGTTCTGGGTCGAGGTGCTCCCGGAGTACCCGGTTGACCGCGATGGGCTCCTCGAGGCGCTGGCACATGCCGACATCTCGGCTCGCCGAGGCATCATGGCGGCACACCGGCAACCACCGTACCGCGAGCTCACTCCTGAGGGGGGCCTGCCCGCGACGGAACGCCTTACCGACCACACACTCATCCTTCCCGTGTACCACGTGCTCACCGAAGCTGATCAAGACCGCGTCATCGCTGTGTTGCGCGCCTTGGGTGGGCAGTGATGTGACCGATGTTCTGCTGATCGGTGCGAGTGGCCTGGCCAGGGAAATCCTGGCTGCGGGTATGACTGGGGTCATCGGCATCCTCGATGATGACGCGGCCTGTCACGGTTCGATGGTTGCTGGCGTACCAGTTTTGGGGTCTGTGGCTTCGGCTGCAGGTCGTCCCGAGAAGTTCCTGATCGCGATCGGCCCGGGCACGGTGCGGCGGAAGGTCACGGGGACCCTCGCCGCACAAGGAATCTCGGACGACCGTTTCGCTACCTTCATCGCACCTGGCGCTCGCGTTGGGACAACCAGCACCATCGGTGCCGGTTCGGTGCTTCTCGACGGCGTCGTCGTCACGGCGGATGCAGTCATCGGACGGCACGTCGTGATCATGCCGAACTGCACGATCACACATGACGACGTACTCTCGGACTTCGCGACCCTCGCTGCCGGGGTGAGCCTTGGGGGAGCAGTTCGAGTGGGTGCGGGCGCGTACCTCGGAATGAACGCATCCGTTCGGCAGACGCTTGAAGTTGGAGCAGACGCGACAGTGGGGATGGGCGCCGTCGTCGTCGACAGCGTGCCACCCGGACAGACATGGGCGGGAACACCCGCCCGGCAATTGGGAGTAACAGCGTGAGCCACCAAATACCATTTCTTGATCTTGCCGCGCAATCGGCCGAAATTGCTGACGAAGTGCTACCCATCTGGCGTGCCCAGTTCGAATCCGCTGGATTCGTGGGCGGCCCGGAAGTCGCGGCGTTCGAACGAGAGTACGCCGAGTACATCGGAGTAGACCATGTCATCGGCGTCTCGAACGGCACGGATGCGCTGGAGCTTGGTTTCCGCGCGGTGGGTGTCGGACCGGGCGACGAGGTCATCATGCCGGCGAATACCTTTATCGCCACGGCTGAAGCGGTTTCTCGTATCGGCGCCGTACCGGTATTTGTTGATGTTGACAGCGAATACCTCCTCATCGACCCTGGTGCCGTGGCGGCAGCGGTCACGGAGCGTACCCGCGCCATCGCGCCCGTGCACCTCTACGGGCAGACCGCCCCGGTGGAAAGCATCGTGCCGATTGCCGAAAAGTATGGACTCGCGATCATTGAGGACGCCGCGCAATCACAGGGAGCATCTTCATCTGCTGGACGGGCAGGGGCGCTGGGACAAGTGGCTGCCACCAGCTTTTACCCGGGCAAGAACCTTGGCGCGGCAGGTGACGCTGGAGCAGTGCTTACCAATGATGAGGGCTTCGCTGCGATCGTGCGCAACATGGCGGCGCACGGCAGTAGCGTGAAATACGTACATGATCGCATTGGCATGAACGCCAGGCTCGACGCGGTTCAGGCCACGGTCCTTCGGGCAAAGTTGCGCAGGCTTGAGGCGTGGAACGATGCACGTCGTGCCGCTGCTGAACGCTATCGCGCGCTTCTCAGCGACATCGACCAAGTGCAACTCCCCGGCGTGCGACCGGGCAACACTGATGTGTGGCACCTCTACGTGGTGCAACTCGCCGAACGGCAGCGAGTTGCCGATACCCTCACCAACGCGGGCATCGGTGTCGGTATTCACTATCCGACCCCGGTGCATCTCACGGCGGCTTACGAGGGCCTGGGCTACGTGAAAGGGCAGTTCCCGGTCACTGAGGCAGCGGCGGGGCGAATCCTGTCGTTGCCGATGTTCCCGCACCTCACGGCTGGAGCCCAAGAACTCGTGGCGGACGCGGTGCGCGCCGCCGTAGAGGTGTGAAACTGCGAATTCTGATTTGGCCACACGAACTGGTCACTGGTGGGAGCCAGATCAACGCGATTGACCTGGCAGCCGAGCTGGGCAAGCTCGGGCACGAGGTTGAGCTTTTCGCGCCACCGGGGCCGCTCGTGAGTAAAATTGAAGCACTAGGAGTCAGCTACCGGCCGGCGCCTCAGACACGGGGCGGCCTGGATCTACGGATACTCCGAGCCTTCGGGGCGGAAATGCGCAGGTTTGAACCGGACATCGTGCACACGTTCGAGTCTTCGCCCAGCATCCATTCTTCGATTGCTGCGTTTCGTCGACCTCAGCGCAACGTCACCACGATCATGTCGATGTCGGTGCCGGCCCACATCCCAGCGCACGTCCCACTGACGGTGGGGACTGGCGCACTCTCTGAGGGACAAGCGGGACGCGCCGGGCAAGTCTACCTTTGGGAACCCCCCGTCGACACAGAATTTGATGCCCCCGGTGACACGGTACGCGCGCGCGAAGTTCTGGGCCTTGACCCCGAGCGCGCGGTCATTTCCGTGGTTGGTCGGCTGTCAGCCGAACACCAGAAGGCGAGGGGGATCGTTGCTGCGCTTGACACGCTCGCCGCTACCGCAGACCTTCCGCCAGTGACGGTTATTGTCGCCGGTGCTGGGGATGAGGAATCCCTGGTCGTACAAGCCGCGGCCCGCGCGAACGAGCACCCCAACATTGACGTGCGCTTACTCGGCAACGTGCCGGACCCGCGACCGGTGTACGACGCCGCAGACATTGTGTTCGGCATGGGCGGCTCGGCGCTGCGCGCAATGTCGCACGCGAAGCCGGTGATCGTCCAAGGTCGTGACGGATTCTGGTTGCTTCTTTCGCCCGAAACGGCCCCACAATTTCGAATCACCGGGTACTTCGGTGAGGGCACTTCCGGCGGGCCAACGTTTGGCGAACTTGTGACCCGGTTGATCGCGCAGCCGATCATGCGGGATCAACTGGGGCAGTTCGGGCGTGAGCTCGTGGTTGCGGACTACTCGCTCGCGCACGCGGCGCGACTGATCGAGAGCATCTACCTCGAGGAGGTCGATGCCGACCGGAGTCGTGCGAGCGTGCGGCGATCATTGAATCGCGCCTATCTTCGCTATGCGAAGTTTCGTGTGGCGCTCGCCGCCCCATGGCTCCAGGATGCCTTTCGAGCGGTGACGGGCCGCCATGAGTGATGTCGCGCCAATTCAGTCTCGAGTAGCTCGTGCGGCCGCCTGGAGCGGCCTGAGCACGATCGTCCTGCGACTCGGTGGACTGGTCGTCGGCATCGTGCTGGCACGAATCCTGACACCGGAGCAGTTCGGTGTCTATGCGGTCGCGCTGACAGTGCAAGGCATCCTCATGACTGTCGCCGACCTCGGACTCTCCGCCGATCTCATCCGCTCCAAGGAACCGGAAAAAATCGCACCAACGGTTGCGACACTCGGGCTGATTTCCGGTGCCGTGATGACAGTGATCACGCTCACGGGCAGCACTGCACTTGCGACCATTCTGGGAAGCCCTGAGGCCGCACCAGCGATCTCGGTCTTGGGATTTACCTTGTTGTTGGCGGGTGCCACTGTGGTGCCGTTTGGCATGCTTCAGCGACGGTTCCAGCAGCGAGAACTCTTCTTCGTGGGTGTCGTTGACTTCGTTGTGTCGACGGTCGTGACCCTCACCCTCGTCTTCTTGGGGTTCGGAGTTCTTGGCCTCGCGATCGGCAGGGTGGCCGCACAGGTTGCCTCGTCGGGCATGCAGTTTGCGTTCGCCCGAGTCGTGCCGTCATACGGCATCGACCGTAAGGCGGTGGTCCCAGTGCTCGCGTTCGGGCTTCCGATTGCGGCAGCGAACCTGCTGTCATGGGGGCTACTTAACGCCGACAACATCATTCTCGTACGAATTGCGGGTGCAACTGCGCTCGGGTACTACGTTCTCGCGTTCAACATCTCGAGCTGGCCGATGAGTGCGCTGTCCCAAGTCGTCCGATCGATCTCACTCCCGTATTTCTCGCGCACCGACGCACATAAGGACGGCCTCGCGACATTAACGTCGATTGCGTGGGCGGGCGCCCTCCCCGCGGGGGCTGTCCTCGCAGCGTTGAGTGCGCCACTCATCGAAGTTGTCTACGGCGCGAAATGGTTGCCCGCGGCACCTGTCCTAGCCGCGCTCGGGCTGTATGGAGGCCTCCGGGTCGTATTCGACATTTTCGCGGGTTATCTCTATGCACGCGGTCGGTCAAGGCCGGTGCTTTGGGTGCAGCTTCTCTGGCTGGTGGTGGTGGTGGCGGGCATGATCTTCGCCACCAGCGCCTATGGCATTGTCGGGGCAGCCTGGGTACACGTTGCCGCCGCCGTTGTTGTTATTCTTCCGGCATACCTCGTCGTGTTGCAGCGTGCGGGGGTGCAGGTTGCCAGCATTCTGCGCGCGGCGGTTTGGCCCACCATCGGCGCGCTCCCGGCTACAGCCGCCGCCCTCTTGGCTAACCTGTTCATTACGAACGCGCTCGGGGCGCTCCTCGTGGGCGGGTTTGCGGCGCTGGCTGTCTATGTCATCACCATGTGGCCATGGGCGCGCCGCCGCCTTCGAGAGTACCGGCGTAGTGGGGAGGGGGACGCACAATGACGTCGCGCCGAATTTCGACGAGGCTCATGTCTCCGCGGCTTGGGCGCTCGGATGCCACGGTAACGGTGATCATTCCCTGCTACAACTACGCGCGGTTCTTGACAGAAGCTATTCAAAGCGCACTGACACAGGAGCGCGTGAAGGTCAGCGTCATCGTTGTCGATGATGCATCCACTGATGAAAGTGTGCGCGTGGCACGCGCGATCGCTGACAACGACACACGCGTCCGAGTGCTGGTGAACGAACAGAACCAAGGTGCGGTCGCAACGTTTAATCGTGGACTCGCCGAAGCGAAGGGCGAGTTCATCGTCCGCCTCGATGCCGACGACGTTCTCACCCCCGGATCGCTGGCGCGAGCCACGGCCGTACTGCAGGCTCTGCCAGACGTTGGGCTCGTGTACGGGCACCCACTGCACTTTTCTGGCGCGCAGCGCCCCACTGCACGCGTCACTCCGACCGTGTGGGCGTTGTGGGACGGGCACGATTGGTTGCAGGCACGTTGCGCCGCGGCGACGAATGTCATCACGTCACCCGAGGTGGTGATGCGAAAGAGCGTAGTCGATGTTGTTGGCGGACAGCGCCCGCTCGCACACGCGCATGACTTCGAGATGTGGATGAGGATCGCGGCACACGCGGATGTCGCCTACATTCGCGGTGCGGATCAGGCGTGGCATCGGGAGCACTCGTCGAGCTTGTCGAATCAAGCAGCGGCGCCGGTAACGATTCTGACTGAAATCCGAGACGCATTTGACGTGCTGTTCGACGAGCTTGCCCAGGGCTATCCGGGTCGCGAGTCGCTACACGCGGTGGCTCGTCGTGCCGTCGCGCTGCAAGCGATCGCAAACGCCCGGCGGGCTGCAGATCACGCACGGGTGTCACCAGATGCGGTAGCGCTTCTCGCCCTGGCGGAGGAATGCGATGCGGGAATTGTGCGCACTCGGCAGTGGCGATCGGCGAATCGGGTCATCGCGGCAGCAGTTCGACGATCCCCCGCACGGGTGATCGCGGGGATCGCCCCCCGGATGCAGCGCAGAATTCAGGATCGCACCGCACAAATGCGATGGAATCGTACGGGAATGTACGAGCCGTTACGCACGGTCGACGCGGGCGCACACAGCCATCAATCGACACCATCCGAGCTTGAGGGAAAGGTGCCAGCCACCATGGACGCACAAAAACGACTCTTCGCGAAAGTGCGGCGAGCGATGCGGGTCGGGGCCGGAGGGCTCGCTCAACGCGCGGCCCAACGGGCGTATCGCAGCACCGGCGCCGCCGACCTGCGCTTTAATCTCGACCTCGCTGATGTCCTCACCGAGGTGCCAGGGCACCTGCCTACCCCCGCGACGTCGCCCGAAATTGGCACGCCACTACAGATCGGGTGGGTGATGACACCGCCTGCGGCCGGGTCCGGCGGGCACACCACGATCTTCCGGATGGTGGAGTCGCTCCAAGACCGGGGGCACAAGTGCGTCCTCTACATCTACGACAAGCATGGTCTTGACCTGTCCACACTGGAATCGCATATTCGCCAGCACTGGCCGCACGTGCGCGCGGAGGTTCGTGATGCGAGGCGCGGTATTCGCGATATTGACGCGGTTGTCGCAACCTCCTGGGAATCGGCGCATGTCATCGTGAAATACGGCGCCTCAGCGATGCACCGGCTCTATTTCATCCAAGACTTTGAGCCGTATTTCTACGCCCATGGTGCCGAGTATGAATTCGCGGCGATGACCTATCGCCTACCCTTCCGGCGGATCGCACTCGGCGAGATGCTCGACGGCATGATTCGGGAAGCCACTGGGCTCACGAGCGATGTTGTGCCGTTTGGGTGCGACTCGAGTGTGTATCGGTTGCCCGAACCGGCGGTACAACGAAGCGGGATCGTGTACTTTTGCCGGCCGGACGCGCCACGGCGTGGGTACGAGCTTGCCTGCGTCACCCTTCGTCTGTTTCACCAGATGCATCCCGAACAGGAGATCCATGTCTTTGGCTCAGCGCCCCGAGGGCTCGGTGTGCCCGTGACCTTCCACGGACGCCTGCGCACCGACGAGTTGAACGCTCTCTACGGGCGCACGGTCGCGGGGCTCGCGATGTCGTTCACCAACATCACTCTCGTGGCCGAAGAGATGCTCGGCGCGGGCAACATCCCGATCGTCAACGATCTGCGCCTTGCGCACGATGTGCTTCCGAATCCCCACGTGCGCTGGGCAGAGCCGACTGCGGCCGCGCTCGCCGCGGCGCTGAGCGCGGCGGTGAACGAACCAGATATCGCAGGGAAGGCTACGGCCGCTGCAGCTTCCGTGGTTGGCCGCACCTGGCAGCCGACACGCGACGCTGTCGTTCGCATCATTGAGAGTGAGGTCTACCAACGATGACTGCAAGAGCAACTGCCGCCCCGCACGTCCTGATCATCGTGCAAAATTTGCCCGTGCCGCTAGATCGCCGGGTCTGGCTCGAATGTCAGGCGCTGTTGACGCGCGGCTACCGGGTGAGCGTCATCTGCCCGAAGGGGCCAGGTGATCCGGCTCGCCAGCACATCGATGGCGTCGATATTTACAAGTACGCGCCTGCTCCAGAAGCCAAGGGCATCCTAGGGTTCATCTGGGAGTTCGCATACAGCTGGGTCCGCACAGCTTGGCTCACGTTAGTGGTGTCTCGCTGGGGCAGATTCGACATTATGCAGGCGTGCAATCCACCTGACACGTACTGGCTCTTGGCCTTGTTGTGGCGCCCCTGGGGTGTGAAGTTCATCTTCGACCACCACGATCTCAACCCCGAACTGTTTATCTCGCGCTTCGGTGTTCCGAACAGCATTGGGCAGAAGGTGCAATATACGGGGCTCCGCTGGCTCGAGCGCCGCAGCTTCCGTGCAGCTGACAGGATCACCTCGACCAATGAGTCCTACAAAGCGGTTGCGGTGCGCCGCGGCGACCGCAGGCCAGACGAGGTAACAGTCGTGCGCAGTGGCCCAGACACCCAGCAGATGCGACCCATTTACCCGGCATCACCACGGCCGGAGGAGGGCATCAATCTTGCCTACCTCGGCATCATGGGGCCGCAGGACGGCGTCGACCAGGCACTACTCGTGATCGACGAGCTTGTCAACAAGCGCGGATACAAGCACGTCACCGCGACGATGCTCGGTTTTGGGGACTGCCTCGAAGAGTTGAAACAGCAGTCGAGCGAGCTTGGTCTGGATGCGCACGTGACCTTCACGGGGCGCGTCGACCGAGTCGAAATCGCCGAGTACCTCAGCCGTGCCGACATCGGCCTGTGCCCAGACTTGAAGACGCCCCTCAACGACCTCTCCACGATGAACAAGACGATGGAATATATGTCATACGGGCTCCCTGCGGTCTCGTTCGACCTCGCCGAGACCCGCGTTTCTGGTGGCGACACCGTGCAATATGTGCCGTCGGGTGACATCAGTGCATTCGCAGACGCCGTCGAGAAGCTGATGGGCGACGCTGAGCTCCGCGTTGAGCTCGGCATGAAGGCCCGCGAACGTGTGTCGACAGAGCTCGACTGGCGCCCGCAGGCGGAGGCCTATGTCGCCGTGTTCGACGAGGTCTCCGGCTTCTCCAAGCCGGGACCGGCGGTCCCGGCGGCAGAGTTCGTCGCCCAGGTCGACGCGCAGGGTCGCGCCTACGTTGATCTCGATGACCTCGAAGAATTTGAGCGTTACCTCCGCGAACGGAGGGCACAGTGAGCCAGGGCCCCACGCGCACGAACGCGCATCACCTCCTCAGCTACCAGGCACGGTCAACTCCGGAGGCCCCGGCGCTGAGCTACCGCAACGTCACCGTCAGTTACGCGGAGGTTTGGAAGCAAGCACAGGTCACTGCGGAGCAGCTTCTTGAAGTGGGTGTGCGGCGCGAAGACCGTGTCGCCATTTACCTCGAAAAGCGCATCGAAACGGTCTCATCGATCTTCGCAACATCCGCGGCCGGTGGCGTGTTCGTGCCGATCAACCACGTGCTCAAACCGGTGCAGGTTGGGCACATCCTGATCGATAGCGGCGCGCAGGTGCTGATCACCTCGGCGGATCGTCTGCGCCAGCTCGCAGCGGTCCTCCCGGAGACCTCGGTATCAGACGTGATCGTGGTCGGCGGGCGGCCCGAGATGGCCGATGGGTATCGGGTGCATGCATGGCATACGGCTGAGGCATCCACCCCCGTGCTCGTCGTGCCAGAACCGGCCGCCATCGATGTCGACCCGGCCGCGATCTTGTACACCTCCGGCAGCACGGGTAAGCCCAAGGGGGTGGTGCTCAGCCACCGGAACCTGATCGTTGGCGCAGAGAGCGTGAGTACCTACCTCGAGAACACGAGCGACGACGTCATCCTGAGCGTGCTGCCATTGAGCTTTGATGCCGGGCTGAGTCAGGTCACGACGGCGTTTGCAGTCGGTGCGCACTGTGTGCTGATGAACTATCTCCTCCCGCGTGAGGTGCCGAAGCTGTGCGCACAATACGGCGTGACGGGCCTCACCTGTGTGCCTCCACTCTGGCTACAGATCGCCGATCTGGCATGGCCGGAGGACGTCGCCGCGCGCCTGCGCTACTGGGCAAACACGGGGGGGCGGATGCCCAGGAAGACACTCGACCGTTTGCGTGAGGTGTTCCCGAACGCGAGCCCTTACCTGATGTACGGACTGACCGAAGCGTTTCGGTCGACCTATCTGCACCCAAGCGAGGTGGATCGCCGACCAGACTCCATCGGTAAGGCGATCCCAAACGCGGAGATCTTGGTCTTGCGGCCGGATGGCACGCGTTGCGAACCTGGCGAAGAAGGAGAGCTCGTGCACCGCGGCGCCCTCGTCGCGCTCGGCTACTGGAACGATCCGATCCGGACCGCCGAGCGGTACCGGCCCATCGCCGAACCGGGGCAATCATGGCGCGCGCCTGAGGTGGCCGTGTGGTCGGGCGACACCGTTGTCGCTGACGAAGAGGGTTTCCTCTATTTCGTCGGCCGAAGCGATGACATGATCAAGACTTCGGGATACCGCGTGAGCCCCACCGAAATTGAGGAAGCTGCGTATAACACCGGCCTCGTCGGGGACGCCGTGGCAGTGGGCATCGCAGACGACGTCTTGGGGCAACGCATCGTACTAAGCGCAACGGTCACCGCGCCGGAGGTTGATGGGCCGGCGATCACGGTCGCGCTGCGGCAGCTGCTACCGATGTACATGCTGCCCTCGCGCGTTGATATTCGTGACGAGCTCCCTCGCTCACCCAATGGCAAGTTCGACCGCAACCTGATCAAGGCCGAGGTAACCGCATGAAACCCCACGAGCACATCGCCCAGTTCGGCACCGTTAACGGCGAACTCCGTGTCGGCAACGTGCCGCTCAGCAGGCTTGCCGCACGCGTGGGTTCGACGCCCTTTTTCGCGTATGACCGCGCGCGGTTGGATGCACGCATCGATCGCCTGCGAGAAGTGCTACCTTCACGCATCGAGCTGAGCTACGCGATGAAGGCCAACCCGATGCCGGCCGTGGTGCAACACCTCGCACGCCGTCTCGACCGAATTGACGTCGCGTCCGGCCTCGAGATGCTCACTGCACTCGATACGACGATGCCCCCTGCGCAAGTGAGCTTCGCCGGCCCCGGAAAGGCGCCGGCTGAGATTCGGCAGGCAGTGGCCGCTGGCGTCATTGTCGAGGTGGAGTCGACGACCGAATTGCGCCGCGTCATCGCAGCTGGCGAAGATCTGGGCGTCACACCGAACGTCGCCATCCGGGTCAACCCCGACTTCGCCGTCAAGGGCTCCGGGATGCGCATGGGCGGTGGCCCACAGCAGTTCGGTATCGACGCCGAGATTGTGCCAGAAGTGCTGCGTGAGTTCGGCGGTTCCGGTTTGAACTTCCTCGGATTTCACGTCTTCGCTGGTTCCCAAAACCTGAACGCCGAGATCATCGTCGAAGCGCAGCGCAGAACTGTTGATCTGATCGTCGACTTGGCGGAGTACCTTCCCGTAGAGCTGCGATACGTCAACATTGGCGGCGGGTTCGGCATTCCGTACACCGAACGGGACCAGCCGCTTGATTTGGATACCGTGAGCGCGGGCCTGCATGATCTCGTTGCCGGGCCGATCGCAACGGGAATCCCGAGCGATGCGAGCGTGGTGATTGAACTCGGGCGTTATCTCGTCGGCGAAAGCGGCGTCTACGTCACCAAAGTGCTCGACAAGAAGGTTTCACGTGGCACGACATACCTCGTCGTGGACGGCGGGATGCACCACCAGCTTGCCGCGTCGGGGAACTTTGGTCAGGCGATCCGCCGCAACTATCCGCTCGCCGTGGGCAATCAGGCTGACGCGCCAACGGCCGACCACGTCACCGTTGTTGGCTGCCTGTGCACCCCTCTCGACCTGCTGGGCGACAACGTCGCGCTGCCGCACGCCGACATCGACGACTTGATCGTCATCTTCCAAGCCGGCGCCTATGGCTTCACGGCAAGCCCGACCGCTTTTCTGGGGCACCCGGCCCCGGCCGAAATCCTTGCTTGAACTTAGGAGACACCATGACAAACACCATTGACACAGTTCGCGCCGTCCTTATCGAGACGCTTGAGCTCCAGCAGACTCCCGAAGAGCTGCAGGCCGACACCACGCTTTTTGGCTCACTTCCGGAGCTCGATTCTTTTGGCGTGGTCGCACTGGTCGGAGCATTGGAGGAGCGCTTCGACTTCACCATTGACGATGATGAGTTTGGTGCCGAACTCTTCGAGACAGTCGGGACGTTGACCGACTTCGTGGATGTGAAGCTGCGGGCACTTTAGTAGTCGAACACTCCGCGCCGCTCCGCGGTGTGGAGTGTTCGGGCAGCTGAAGCGCCCTGGGTTTGTTGGAGGCTCCAGAGTTACGGATGGAGAATGGATTCATGCCCCAACACAAGAACAAGGGACGCCGCTATTCCGCTGAGGAGAAGGCTGCAGCGGTCCGGATGGTGCGCACTCTCCGCGCCGAGCTCGGTACGAGCCAGGGAACGACGTCGCGGGTGGCTGAGCAGCTCGGCTACGGGGTCGAGTCAGTGCGCTCCTGGGTGCGTCAAGCTGACATCGATGACGGTGTGAAAGCTGGGGTTACGACCGACGAGCAGACACGTATGCGAGAGCTTGAGCAAGAGGTGCGTGAGCTCAAGCGCGCGAATGAAATCCTGAAACGGGCCGCGTCTTTCTTCGGGGCGGAGCTCGACCGCCAACACAAGAACTAGTGGCATTTATCAACGGCAACAAGGACGATGTTGTTGCCGGTCGAAGGCTCGGGGTCGAGCGCATCTGCAAGGTATTGCAGGTGGCCCCGTCCACGTATTACGCAGCGAATAGCAGACCAGCGTCTGCCCGGCAGCGGCGCGACGCGGAAATCGCGCCGCGGCTGCTCGAACTCTGGGAAGACAATTACTCCGTCTATGGGGCGCGCAAGCTCTGGAAAGCCGCCCAGCGAGCAGGTATCCAGATCGGTCGCGACCAGGTCGCCCGGCTCATGAAAGTCCTCGGGATTGAGGGCGTGCGCCGTGAGAAGCGAGTGAAGACCACGAAGCCCGACCCGCGAATGCCCAGGCACCCTGACCTCGTAAACCGCGTGTTCAACTCTGCTGCGCCGAACGAGTTGTGGGTCACCGATTTGACGTTCGTGCCGACCTGGCAGGGTGTTGCATACGTGTGCTTCATCATCGACGCATACAGTCGCGCGATCGTGGGCTGGCGATGTGCATCGAACATGAAGACCGAGACGGTGCTTGACGCGATCGAGATGGCACGATGGTCGCGCGGCAGAGTTGAGTCCCGCATAGTGGTGTAGCGCGCGGTGGTCTGGCTCGTCGTTCACGACGTAAGCGCGGCCACCGTGTGATCCTTCGAGAAAGCTCTCTACTTCTCACTCGAATGGAGTCATCACGATGACCGCTCCTCATATTGTCGACCCTGCTGGCGTGCTCAGCGAAGCACTGTTGGACGCGTCGCCGGATCTGATGCGCAGCTTGCTGCAGACCATGACCAACGCGTTGCTGTCCGCTGACGCCGACGCCGTCGTTGGCGCGGAGTGGGGTAAGCCCTCACCCGACCGGCTCACACAACGCAACGGTTACCGGCACCGCGACCTCGACACCCGCGTCGGCACCATCGACGTCGCCATCCCGAAGCTGCGGCAGGGCACCTACTTCCCGGAATGGCTGCTCGAGCGTCGCAAACGCGCAGAGACCGCGCTGATCACCGTCGTCGCGGACTGCTACCTCGCCGGGGTCTCCACCCGCCGGATGGACAAGCTGGTGAAGACCCTCGGAATCCACTCCCTCTCCAAGTCGCAGGTCTCGCGCATGGCGGCTGAGCTCGACGAGCACGTCGACCAGTTCCGCCACCGACTGTTTAGCCGGGGCTTCGGGTAGCGCGGATGCGGCGACTGGGTAGCGCGGGCGCGGCGACTGGGTAGCGGTCCGCGCCCGCGCGTCCGGTGGTCAGCTGGCCGTCTCAGTGTGGGTGTGGCGGCGCATGTTCGGCCCGTCGAGTTGGACGAGTTCGGCGTTGCTGACGATGCGGTTCAGGATGGACTCGGCGATGACCGCGTCGTGCAGCGACCGATACCAGTCCTCGGGATCGAA
>JAGQTK010000099.1 GCA_020439065.1 Microthrixaceae bacterium | reverse complement strand
CTTCTGCTCGGTGCACAAGCGCTTCACCGTCGAGCAGATCGAGCGCGCCCGCGCCGAGTACCCGGGCGTGCGCGTGATCGTGCACCCCGAATGCCCGATGCCGGTAGTCGACGCCGCCGACGAGTACGGCTCGACCGACTACATCAGCAAGGCGATCGCAGCGGCACCCGCCGGCTCGACGTTCGCGATCGGCACCGAGATCAACCTCGTGCAGCGCCTCGCCGCCCAGTACCCCGAGCACACGATCTTCTGCCTCGACGACGTCGTGTGCCCGTGCTCGACCATGTACCGCATCCACCCCGGCTACCTCGCCTGGGTGCTCGAATCGCTCGCCGACCCCGAATCGGCCGGGCCCGACGCGGCGCGCGTCGTCAATCGCATCACCGTGCCCGAGCACGACGCCGATCCCGCGCGCCTCGCCCTCGAGCGCATGCTGGCCGCTCGTCCGCCGGCCGCGGGCGGTGGCGGAACCGTCGCCTCATGACGCACCCCCGTCAGGAGGCCGCGGCGCGCGTCGTGGTCGTCGGCAGCGGCATCGCCGGGCTGACGACCGCGCTGCGCGCTGTGGATGCGGGTCACGAGGTCACCCTCGTGACCAAAGACGTGCTCGAACAGGCCAACACGCGCTTCGCGCAGGGCGGCATCGCCGGCGTGATGTTCGCCGATGACCGCGTCGAGGATCATGTGCGCGACACCCTGACCGCCGGCGGCGGCCTGGCCGACGAAGCGGCCGTGCGCGTGCTGTGCGGCGAGGGTCCCGCGCGCATCCGCGAGCTGATCGCGGCGGGCGTGGCCTTCGACCGCGGCGCGGACGGCGAGCTGTCCAAGGGCCTGGAGGCGGCGCACTCGTACCCGCGCGTGCTGCACGCCGGCGGTGACGCCACCGGCTTCGCCATCGAGCAGGCGCTCGCCGCGAAGCTGCGTCGCGCGGGCGTGAGCGTGCTCGAGCACGCGTTTCTCACCGACCTCGTGCTGCGCTCCGGCCGCGTCGCCGGCGTCGCGCTGCGCATCGACGACGCAGCAAGCCGCACGCTGCCGGCCGATGCCGTGGTGCTGGCCACCGGCGGCGCGGGAGAGCTCTTCGCGCACAGCACCAACCCGCGGGTTGCGACCGGCGACGGGGTCGCCGCCGCCATCCGCGCGGGCGCGATCGTCGCCGACCTCGAGTTCTACCAGTTCCACCCCACCGTCCTCGCCCACGACGAACCGTTCCTCGTCTCCGAGGCCGTTCGCGGCGAGGGAGCGACGCTCCGAAACGCACGCGGCGAACGCTTCGCCTTCCGCGCGCACCCCGACGGAGAACTCGCCCCCCGCGACGTGGTGGCGCGCGCGATCGCCGCAGAGATGACGGCTCAGGGCGATGCGCCCGTGCTCCTGGATGCCTCAGGCCTGGGTCACGAGTTTCTCGCCCGCCGCTTCCCGTCGATCACCGCGGCGCTCACCGCCCGCGGCATGGATTGGGGCACCGTGCCCGTCACCCCGGCCGCGCACTTCGCGATGGGCGGGGTCGTCACCGATCTGCACGGGCGCACGAGCGTGCCGGGCCTGTACGCGGTCGGCGAGGTCGCGCGCACGGGCGTGCACGGCGCCAACCGCCTCGCCTCCAACTCGCTGCTCGAGGGTGCCGTCTTCGGCACCCGCGCGGCGGCATGCATCGGCCCCGACCACGCCTCCGGCGCCTGGGCTCCGCGACTGACCGCGGGCGCCACCGGGGGCATGGGAGCAACGCCCCCCGCGCACCCCGCGACCCCCTCGCCGAGCCCGGACGCCCCGCCCTTCAGCCGCGCCGCGCTCCAGCGGCTCATGTGGGCCGACGCCGGAGTGGTGCGCGATGCGCGCGGGCTCGAGCACGCGGCATCCACCCTCGCAGCCTGGGCCGCGCAGCCCCGTCAGCCGCGCAGCGAGCGCGAGCTGGAAGACGAGAACCTCCTGCTCGTCGCCACCGCGCTCGTTGACGCCGCGCTCGCGCGCACCGATTCCCTCGGGGCGCACTGGCGCTCCGATCAGCCCCGGCCCGGCGCGACACCCGCGTCGCGAACCCTGGAGAACGCAGCATGCTGACCACCGCCACCATCGACCGAGTCGTGCGCGCCGCGCTCGACGAAGATGCGCCCTGGGGCGACCTCACGAGCGAAAGCCTGATCCCGGCCGACGCCGTGGCCGAGGCCACCCTGGAGGCCCGCGAGCCGGGCGTGTTCAGCGGCGGCGCGGTCTTCACGGCCGCGTTCCGCCTCTGCGACCCCACCCTCGAGGTCGAGCTGCTCGTGGCCGACGGCGACGCGTTCGAGCAGGGTGCGACCCTCGCGACCGTGCGTGGCCCGGCGCGCGCGCTGCTGACCGCCGAGCGCATCGGCCTGAACTTCGTGCAGCGCATGAGCGGCATCGCGACCCTCACCGCGCGCTACGTCGCCGAGGTCGCGCACACGAAGGCGCGCATCGCCGACACCCGCAAGACCACCCCCGGGCTGCGCGCCTTCGAGCGCCACGCCGTGCGCAGCGGGGGCGGGCGCAACCACCGCTTCTCGCTCTCAGACGCGGTGATGGCCAAAGACAACCACCTCGCCGTGCTCACCCGCGGTGGCCTCTCGGTCACCGATGCCCTGCGCGGTGCCATCGCGCAGCTGCCGCACACCACGCACGTCGAGGTCGAGGTCGACCGTCTGGATCAGATCGAGCCGGTGCTCGCCGCGCGCATCGGCACCATCATGCTCGACAACTTCTCGCTCGAGGATCTGCGCACGGGCGTCGAGCAGGTCGGCGACCGCGCCATCGTCGAAGCCAGCGGCGGCGTCGCCCTCGACACGATCCGGGCAATCGCCGAGACCGGGGTCGATGTGATCTCGGTGGGCGCGCTCACCCACTCGGCGCGGGCCCTCGATCTCGGACTCGACATCCGCATCGCCTAGCGGGCACCCCCGGGCTCGCACCACGACCATGTACCTCGACAACGCCGCCACCACCCCCGTCCGCCGCGAGGCGCTCGAGGCCATGTGGCCGTACCTCACCGGCGAGTTCGGCAACCCCTCGAGCCACCACGAGGTGGGCGAACGCGCGGCGGCCGCCCTCGCCGCGGCGCGCGCCGAGGTCGCGAGTGTGCTCGGCATGCGTGCGAGCGATGTGATCTTCACCTCCGGCGGCACGGAGGCCGACAACCTCGCCATCAAGGGCATCACCATCGCCGCACTGCTGCGCAGCGGCAAACGCCACCTCGTCACCACCCCCATCGAGCACGAGGCGATCCTCGAGTCCGCCCGCTTCCTCGAGCGCGTGCACGGCGTCGCGCTCACCCTCCTGCCCGTCGATCACACAGGGCTCGTCGATGTGGATGCCGCGGCCGCGGCGCTGCGCGATGACACGGCGCTCGTGAGCATCGGCTACGCGAACAACGAGATCGGCACCGTGCAGGATATCGCCGCCCTCGCCGCGCTGGCCCGGGCCCGCGGCATCCCGTTTCACACCGACGCGGTGCAGGCGGCCGGCTGGCTGCCACTCGACGCCGCCACCCTCGGCGCCGATGCGCTCTCGATCGCCGGTCACAAATTCGGCGCCCCCAAGGGCACCGGCGTGCTCGCGGTGCGCGGGCGGGTGCCGCTCGAGCCACTCCTGCACGGCGGCGGGCAGGAGCGCGAGCGCCGTTCGGGCACCGAGAACGTTGCCGGCGCGGTGGCGCTGGCGACCGCCCTGCGCCTCGCGGAGGCCGAGCGGCCTGAGGCGGCCGCGCGGCTGACCGCGCTGCGCGACCGATTCATCGCCATGGTCCTCGCGCGCGTGCCGAGCGCAGCGCTCACCGGGCACCCCATCCACCGGCTGCCGGCGACGGCGAGTTTCACGTTCGCGGGCACGAGCGGCGAGGCCGTGCTGCTCGAGCTGGAGCGACGGGGCATCGTCTCCTCCAGCGGCTCAGCCTGCGCGGCCGGCAGCGACGAGGCCTCGCATGTGCTGGTGGCCCTCGGAATCGCCAAGGAGATCGCCCAGACCTCGGTGCGCTTCACGCTCCCCCACGACCTCGCGCAGCCGCTCGATGACGTCGCCCTGGCCGTCGCGGCCGCGGTGAGCACACTGACGCCGCGGTGAGCACGCTGACGCCGCGCTAGCCCGCCCCGTCGACCTGCAGCCCGCGCGTCGCGTCCATCTGCTGCTGCGCGAGCGCGACGTACAGCCCGCCGTGCGCAAGCAGTGACGCGTGCGTCCCGGATTCGACGATCTGCCCCTCCGAGACGACGTGGATCACGTCCGCCCCGATGACGGTCGAGAGCCGGTGGGCGATCGACAGCGTCGTGCGGCCGGCGGCCGCGGCATCCAGCGCCTCCTGCACGATGCGCTCTGAGACCGTGTCGAGGGCGCTGGTGGCCTCGTCGAGCAACAGCATCGGCGGGTCTTTCAGGAGCACCCGCGCGATGGCGATGCGCTGCTTCTCACCGCCCGAGAGCCGATAGCCGCGCTCCCCGACCACGGTGTCGTAGCCGTGCTCGAAGCTCATGATCACCTCGTGGATGTGCGCCGCCTTGCACGCCGCGACCAGTTCGGCATCGCTCGCGTCCGGCTTGGCGTAGCGCAGGTTCTCGCCGATGGTGGCATGAAACAGGTAGGTCTCTTGGCTGACGATCCCGACATTGTCGATGATGGATGCCTGGGTCAGCTCGCGCACATCCGCGCCGGCAAACAGCACCCGGCCGCCGGATGCCTCGTAGTGCCGGGGCGCGAGGTAGAGGATCGTCGTCTTGCCGGCACCGCTCGGCCCCACGAACGCGACGTGCTGGCCCGGCTCGACGGTGAACGAGACGTGATCGAGCGTGGGGCGCGATTGCGCCGGGGCATCCGGATACCGAAAGACGACGTCGTCGAAGCGCAGCCCGCCGCGTGGGCCGGGTGCCTGCGCCACCGTGATCGCATCCGGGGCGTCGGCGATCGAGGGCACCAGGTCGAGGTACTCGAAGATGCGGGCGAACAGCGCCTTGGAGGTCTGCAGATCAAGCGCGACGCGCATCAGCCCCATGAGTGGGCCGAGCAGGCGCGCCTGCACCGTGGTGAACGCCACGATCGTCCCGGCGGTGATCAGCTCGCCGCCGCCGGTGATCAGCAACCCCGCGACCAGGTAGATGATGGCGGGCACGCTCGACATGATCACCTGCACCACCCCGAAGAAGCGCTGGCCGCTCATCGCCTGGCGCACCTGGAGCCGCACCTGGTTCTGGTTCTCGTCGCGGTAGCGGTCGATCTCGGCGCGCTGCCGATTGAATGCCTTCGACAGCAGGATCCCCGAGACGCTCAGCGTCTCGTGCGTGATGGCGGTCAGCTCGGACAGCGAAGCCTGCGTCTGCCCGGCGATGCGGGCACGCACCTGCCCGACGCGCCGCTGCACCACCACGAGCCCGGGCATCACGATCACGGCGATGATGGTCAGCCGCCAGTCGATGATGAGCATCGCGGTGAGCGAGGCGATCACCGTGACGATATTGCCGAGGATGCTGGTGATGGTGTTGGTGAGCACCCCGGCGACCCCGCCGACATCGTTTTGCAGGCGGGACTGGATCACCCCGGTCTTCGTCCGGGTGAAAAAGCTCAGATCCATCCGCTGCAGGTGCTCGAACAGTTCGACGCGCAGGTCGCCCGTCACGCTGTTGCCCACGCTGGAGGTCAGCCAGGTCTGCACGACCGAGAGCGCGGCGTTGGCGATGTACAGCGCGATCATGAATCCGACCAGTTGCGCCAGCAGCACGAGGTTCGGTGGCGCGCCCTTCGGGAACAGTGCGTCGTCGAAGATGCGCTGGATGATCAGCGCCGGAACCACCGCGACGCTCGCGCCCACGACCACGAGCACCACCATCCACGCGATCCTGCCGCGGTACGGGTGAAACAGCCGCACGATGCGCGGACCGAGGTGCGCGATCTCGGGCGCCTGGGCGTTCAGTGCACGCTGGGTCGCGGCATCCACCGCCCGCCCCCTGCCCACGCCCGCTCGCCCCATGCTCATGGCCACAGCCTAGCCACGGCCACCGCCACTCACGCGAGCGTCGCCATGCCCACCACGAGGTTGATCACGGTGGCGATGATGACGGTCGAGAACACCCAGCCGAGCACGGTCTGCCCGATCGCGATGCGTCGCACCTCGTTGCTTGTGACATCGGTGTCGGCGACCTGGAAGGTCATACCGAGGCCGACGGAGAAGTAGATGAAGTCGGTGTACATCGGGGCGTAGTCGGCGCCGCTGTGAAAATCGATGCCACCGACCGGATCGCCATAGAACACGCCGGCGTAGCGGAGCATGTAGTTCGTCTGGATCAGCAGCCAGGATGCCGCGACGCCGAACACCCCGATGCCGCCGAGGATGAGCACCTGCACATCGTGCGCAGATCGCGACTGCCACAGCACGACGCCGACGGCGCCGAGGCTCGCAATGCTGCCGATCATGGAGACCGCGCGCGAGATCTGCCGCCCCGGGTACTCGCCGGTCGCGTGCTCGCGCGTGCGCGCGCCATCCATCGGCCAGAGGTACACGAGCACCCCGACCACCTCGATCAGCGCCGCCACGCTCCAGCCCGAGATCAGCCCGGCCGCGATGCCGAGCCATTGCCCGAGCGCGATCCCCGTGGCGATGCCGAACAGCAGTGAAAGCAGCAGACGCCACTTCACGTCCGAGAACCAGTGCTTCGCCGTTGTCATACACGCATGTTCCCACCCGCCGCGTGCCAAGTCATCGTGCAAGACCCGGTATCGTGGGGGCATGACCAGCACTCCGAACTCCGCCTTTCCCGAAGACGTCGAGCTCAAGAAGCTCCACGAGCTGACCGAGGAAGAGATTCAGGCGCCCGAGGAGAAGCTGCTCGGGGGCGCGCTCCCCCACCCGAAGCCCACCGAGGCCATCGGCTCGGTCAAGTGGAACGAGCCCTTCGTTCCCGAGAGCGACGACTAAGCGCCACTGACTTCTGCGCGCGTGCGTGCCGCCGTGGCGGCACGCACTGTTGTTTGCACGCGCGCGTGCGCGTGCGTTCCTCCG
>JAGQTK010000098.1 GCA_020439065.1 Microthrixaceae bacterium | reverse complement strand
CTGACCTTCGAGCCGCCCAGCACGACCGTGTAGGGGCGCTGCGGGTTCTCGGTGAGCTGGTCAAGCACGCGAAGCTCGGCCGCGATGAGCAGGCCCGCAGCCGAGGGCAGACGCTGCGCGAGGTCGTAGACGCTCGCCTGCTTGCGGTGCACGACGCCGAAGCCATCAGAGACCATCGCATCGCCGAGCTTGGCAAGCTCCGCGGCGAACTCCCCTCGCACCTCGTCGTTCTTGCTCGTCTCGCCCGCGTTGAACCGCAGGTTCTCGAGCACCGCGACGTCGCCGTCGCCGAGGGCGTCGACGGCCTCTGCCGCCGATGCTCCGACGGTGTCACGAGCGAACGCCACCGGCTTGCCGAGCAGTTCGCTCAGGCGCTGCGCGACCGGCGCGAGGGTGTACTTCGCGTCGGGACGCCCGTCCGGGCGGCCGAGGTGCGAAACCACAATCACCCGCGCGCCCTGGTTGATCAGTGCGTTCAGTGTGGGGAGCGAGGCGCGGACTCGGCCGTCATCGGTGATGACGCCGTCCTGCAGCGGGACATTCAGATCGCAACGGACAATGACCCGCTTGCCAGCGAGCGATCCGAGCGTTTCAAGGGTGCGAAGTGACATAGATTTTGCCTGTCGGCGCGAGGCCTAGAGGCGTTCCCCCACATACTCAGTCAGGTCAACGAGACGGTTCGAATAGCCCCACTCGTTGTCGTACCACGCCGATACCTTCACCAGCGTGTCAGAGACGTGAGTGAGCTCCGAGTCAAAGATAGCCGAGTGCGGGTTCAACTGAATGTCGCTCGAGACCAGCGGAGCGCTCGTGTACTCGAGGATGCCCTGCAGCCGGCCCTGTGCGACGGCCGCGTACACCTCGTTGACCTTCTCCACGGTCAGGCCGCTGGTGGGGGTGACGATCGTCAGGTCGACGATCGAGCCGGTGGGCACAGGCACACGGTAGGAAGAACCGCTGAGCTTGCCGTTGAGCTCCGGCAGCACCAAACCGATCGCCTTCGCGGCCCCGGTCGTGGCCGGCACGATGTTGATCGCGGCGGCGCGCGCCCGCCGGAGGTCGCGGTGCGGACCGTCCTGGAGGTTCTGGTCGGCGGTGTAAGCGTGTGCGGTCATCATGAAACCGCGCTCGATCCCGAAGTGCTGCTCGAACACCTGGGCAAGCGGTGCGAGGCAGTTCGTGGTGCACGAGGCGTTCGAGATGATGACGTCCGTGGCGGGGTTGTAGACCTGTTCGTTGACGCCCATCACGATGGTGGCATCGGATCCGCTGCCCGGAGCGGAGATGAGCACCTTCTTCGCGCCGCCGGCGATGTGCACGCGCGCGGCCTCGGCATCCGTGAAACGGCCCGTCGATTCGATGACGATGTCTACGCCGAGCTCGCCCCAGGGCAGCTTGGCCGGGTCGCGCTCTTCGAACGTTTGGATGCGGTGTTCACCGACGGTGATCGAGTCCTCGTCGTGCGAGACATGCATGTGCAGCGGCCCGGAGACCGAGTCGTACTTGAGCAGGTGCGCGAGCGTCTTGTTGTCTGTGAGGTCATTCACAGCGACGATCTCGAGATCTGCACCTTGCGCGAGAAGGGCGCGGAGGTAGTTGCGCCCAATTCGACCAAACCCGTTGATTCCGATTTTGACAGACACGGTTGTCTCCTTCTGCTGATGCGCTGTAGCGCCTATGTGTTGCCCTCCGAGGAGAACGCGGATGCCCCGGACGGCGGTGGCCGACCGGGGCATCGTGGCTGTTACGGAAGCACCAGGAGGCCCGAGGTCTTTTCCGTAGCGGTCTGGAAGCGCTGCTGGACGTTCGCCCAGTCGACGATGTTCCAGAACGCGTTGACGTAGTCGGCGCGCACGTTCTTGTAGTCAAGGTAGTACGCGTGCTCCCACACGTCGAGAAGCAGCAGCGGCACGGTGCCGGCGGCGAAGGATGCCTGCTGGTCGAAGAACTGCTGGATGATCAGGTTCTCGCCGATCGAGTCCCAGAACAGCCCCGCCCAGCCCGAGCCCTGCACGCCCAGTGCGGCCGCCGTGAAGTGCGCCCGGAACTTGTCGAACGAGCCGAAGTGGTCGTCGATCGCCGCCGCCATCTCGCCGGTGGGCTTGTCGCCACCGTTGGGCGAGAGGTTCGTCCAGAAGATCGAGTGGTTCGTGTGGCCGCCGAGGTTGAACGCGAGATCCTTCTCGAGCTTGTTGATGTTGGCCAGGTTGTCGGAGTCACGCGCCTCGGCCATCTGCTCGAGCGCGGTGTTGGCGCCCGTCACGTATGCCTGGTGGTGCTTCGAGTGGTGGAGCTCCATGATCGCGGCGCTGATGTGCGGTGCGAGTGCACCGTAGTCGTAGCCGAGCTCGGGGAGGGAGTACTTCGCCATGTGTATGCTTCTTCCTTCAGGCGCCACGCGGCCCGCGCGGCGGGGTTGACACCCTCATCCTATCGAGCGGGGCACCTGGGCGGCCGGGTCGGCCGCGTGCCTACGCGTCGACGTCGCTCGGAAGATTGGCGTCCGTGCCCGGAATCCCGTTCGCCTCGGCGTGCTTGTCGGCCATGGCCAGCAGGCGACGGATGCGACCGGCGACGGCATCCTTGGTGAGCGGCGGGTCGGCGTGGTGGCCGAGCTCGTCGAGGCTCGCCTCGCGGTACGCCAGGCGAAGCTCGCCGGCGGTGCGCAGGTGATCGGGCACCTCGTCGCCGAGGATCTCCAGTGCGCGCTGCACGCGGGCGCACGCCGCGACCGCGGCCTGCGCGGAGCGGCGGAGGTTGGCGTCGTCGAAGTTGACGAGGCGATTCACGCCCGCACGCACCTCGCGGCGCTGGCGCAGCTGCTCCCACTCCTCCACCGTTTTGGCCGCGCCCATGGCGTGCAGCATCGCTCGGATGGCCTCGCCCTCGCGGATCACCACGCGGTGCACGCCGCGCACCTCGCGCGCCTTGCTCGGCACGTCGATGCGGTGTGCCGCACCCACCAGTGCCATGGCGGCCTCGCCGCCCGGGCACACGACCTCGAGCGCGGCTGAACGGCCCGGGTCGGTGAGGCTTCCGTTTGCGAGGAACGCGCCACGCCAGATCGCGCCGAGCTCGGGGCGGGCGCCCGTGGTGAGCTTGTTGGGAAGTCCCCGCACGGGGCGGCGGCGGGCGTCCAGCAGGCCGGTCTGACGGGCGAGCGTCTCGCCGCCGTCGATCACGCGAACCACGAAGGTCGTTCCCTGGCGCTGGGCCGAAGCCTGCACGAGCGCCATCTCGGGGCGCACACCGTACAGTTCCATGATGTCGCGGGCAACGCGGCGTGCCATCCCCTCAGACTCGAGCTCGGCCTCGATGGCGATACGACCCGAGATGATGTGCAATCCACCGGAGAAGCGCAGCAGCGAGGTCAGCTCGGCGTTCCGCACGGTTGGCCTGGGATCACGGATCGCCATCAGCTCGGTTTTGACGTCGGCGGTAAGTGCCACGGAACTCCTCGATTGTGTCGGAACGGAACGTCCTAGCTTACTCGCGACCGAGGTCGCGATGCTTCACACGAACGGCGACACCGGGCAGCTCCCGCAGCCGTGCCGCGAGTTCGATCGCCGTCGCCACGGAGCGGTGCTTGCCGCCGGTACAACCGATCGCGATCATCGAGTGCCGCTTGTTCTCGCGCTGATAGCCGGCGATCACCGGGGCAAGCGCCTGCGCATAGCCATCGATGAACTCCAGCGCGCCCTCTTGAGCCAAGACGAAATCGCGCACCTCGGCATCCTCACCGTTCAGGGCACGCAGCGATTCGGTCCAAAACGGGTTCGGCAGAAAGCGCATGTCCGCAACCAGATCGGCGTCGGGTGGCAGCCCGTACTTGAATCCGAAGCTCATCACCAGCAGGTCGTGCTTGGCCGAGCCTTCCTCCGCGAAGCGATCGTTCACCTGCGTCGCCAACTGGTGGATGTTCAGCGAAGAGGTGTCGATCAGCATGTCGGATGCCTCGCGCACCGCGGCGAGGCGCTGCCGCTCGAGCAGGATGCCATCGAGGAGCGTTCCGTCGCCCTGGAGCGGGTGGGGGCGCCGCACCGACTCGAAGCGCCGCACGAGGATGTCGTCCGAGGCATCCATGAAGATCATGCGGACATCCCGTCGCTCCCGCAGCGTCTGCGCAACCTCCGGGAGCTCACTGAACAGGTCACGGCCGCGCACATCGACCACCGCCGCCATCTTCGGCAGGGCGTCGCCCACGCGTCCGGCCAGGTCGATCAACGGGCGCAGCATCTGCGGCGGCAGGTTGTCGACGACATACCAATCGAGGTCTTCGAGGGCATTGGCGACGGTGGAGCGCCCCGCGCCCGACATACCCGTGATGATCAGCAGCTCCCCGCCGGAGATCGAATCCGGCCCCACTGGGAGCGCGCCGGCACCCGTTTGCTCGGCACCATGCTGCACAGCGCCCACGGCATCAGTCATCGTCCGCCTCCGATCGACATCTTGTTGCCCAGCCTAGTGAACGTGGCGCGGTGGCGCGCTTTCGAGCGCATGCCGCACCTTTCGAGGCATCCACTCGGGCGACACCGCGCCCGGGTCACCCATTCGCCGCGAGAAATGCGTGGATGGCGCTCGCCAGCGCCGGGCCAACCCCCGGGACCTCGCGCATCTGCTCGGCGGTGGCACCGCGCAGCTTGGCCACCGATCCGAAGTGCCGCAGCAACGCCTGGATGCGGGCGGGGCCGAGACCGGGAACCTCGCTCAGGATGCTTGCGATATCGCGTTTGCGCCGGCGACGCTGATGGCTGATCGCGAAGCGGTGCGCTTCATCGCGCAAGCGTTGCAGCAGGTAGAGCGCCTCGCTCGTGCGCGGCAGGATGACGGGGAACTCCTCCCCCGGCAGCCAGACCTCCTCGAGGCGCTTCGCGATGCCGCACAGCGCGATCTCCGGGTGTCCGGCGTCGGCGAGTGCCCGCGCCGCCGCCTCCACCTGCGGCTGACCGCCATCGACGACGAGCAGCTGCGGCCGGTACGCAAAACGGGCCGGACGGCTGCCCACGAGCTGCTCCCCTGCGAGTTCGTCCGCTCCGAGCGCGTCCCCTGCGAGCGCCTCTCCGGTGCGCGCCTCCCCCTCGCGTGCCACGGCCTCCTGGGTGCCGGCGGCCGCCCCCGGTCGGTCCAGGTGCGCCACACGGCGCGAGATGACCTGGTAGATCGAGTCGGTGTCGTCGGTGGTCTCGGCGATCGTGAAATGCCGGTACTGGTTCTTGCGTGGCAGTCCGTCCTCGAAGACCACCATCGACGCGACCACATTCGTGCCGGCCAGGTGCGAGACGTCGAAGCCCTCGATCCGCAGCGGTGGCTCACGCAGACCCAGCGCTTCCTGCAGCTCGGTCAGCGCCTGCGAGCGTGACACGTAGTCGCTGGATCGGCGGGTCTTGTGCAGCATCAGTGCCTGCTGCGCGTTGAGCATCGCCGTCTTCATGAGGTCGGCCTTGCGCCCGCGCTGCGCGACCTGCACGCTGACGGCGCGCCCACCGCGACGCTCGCGGAGCCACTGTTCGAGCTCGGGCGCATCGTCGGGCAGCGTCGCCACATACACGCGCCGCGGAATCTCGCCCGGGGGCGCGTCACCGTAGCTGCGCTGCAGCACCTGGTCGACAAGCTCGGCCTCAGAGATGTCGAGCTCCTTCTCGAGCGTCCAGGCGCGCACACCGCGCACGCGGCCGCCGCGGACGACGAACTGCTGCACGGTGGCCGCGAGCTCGTCCTGGGCGATGCCGAACAGATCGGCGTCGACATCCTCGCCGAGCACGAGCGCGCTGCGCGAGAGCACCGAGTCGATCGCGGTGAGCTTGTCGCGATATTTCGCGGCGGCCTCGTAGTCCATCGCGGCCGATGCCTCGCGCATCTGCGCGGTCAGCTGCGTCGTGAATCGCTGATCGCCACCGGCCATGAAGGCGACGAAATCGTCGACGATGCGGCGATGTTCCTCGATCGTGACGCGACCCGAGCACGGCCCGCCACAGCGCCCGATCTGGCCGGGAAAGCAGGGGCGCCCGGTCTGCATGGCCTTCTTGTAGCTCGCATCGCTGCAGGTGCGGATCGGGAACACCTTGATCAGCAGATCGATGGTCTCGTGCACCGCCCACACCTTCGGGTACGGCCCGAAGTAGCGCGCGCCCTTGATCCTGCGGTTGCGCGTGACCGTCACACGCGGCGCCTCATCCGCCAGGGTGATCGCCATGAACGGATACGACTTGTCGTCGCGCAGGCGCACGTTGAAGGGTGGATCGAACTCCTTGATCCACATGTACTCGAGTTGCAGCGCCTCGACATCGCTTGCCACAACCGTCCATTCGACGGATGCCGCGGCCAGCACCATATGCCGGGTGCGCTCGTGCAACGACGGCAGCGGCGCGAAGTAGTTGCTCAGTCGCTGCCGCAGGCTCTTCGCCTTGCCCACGTAGAGCACGCGGCCTTCAGCGTCACGGAAGCGGTATACCCCCGGGTTCGTGGGAATCTCGCCGGTCTTGGGGCGATAAGAAACGCGCTGCATGGCGGCTAGCCGGCCCGCAGCTCCTCACCGGGCGCCTCGAGGCCGAGGACCTCGGCGAGAAACGCGCCGGTGTGGCTGCCCGGGGTCTGCGCGACCTGCTCGGGCGTGCCCTTCGCGATCACCTGGCCGCCCCCGGAACCCCCCTCGGGACCCATGTCGATCACCCAGTCGGCGGACTTGATGACGTCGAGGTTGTGCTCGATGACGATGACGGTGTTGCCCTTGTCGGCGAGCGAGCCGAGCACCAGCAGCAGCTTCTGCACGTCTTCGAAGTGCAGGCCCGTCGTCGGCTCGTCGAGCACATAGACGCTGCGGCCGTTGCTGCGCTTTTGGAGCTCGGTCGCGAGCTTGACGCGCTGCGCCTCGCCGCCCGAGAGGGTGGTTGCTGATTGACCCAGCCGGACGTACCCGAGGCCCACCTCGACGAGCGTCTTCATGTACCGGTGGATCGACTGGATCGGTTCGAAGAACTCGGCGGCCTCGGCGATCGGCATCTCGAGCACCTCG
>JAGQTK010000097.1 GCA_020439065.1 Microthrixaceae bacterium | reverse complement strand
GACCGTCCACGCGGTGCTGGTGCACTGCCGGATCAACCGGCTGTCGCGGATCGACCGGGTCACCGGGGAGCCGATCCGCCGTTGCGAGCACGACCATCCCGGCTCGCTGATCCACGTCGACGTCACGAAGTTCGGCAACATCCCCGACGGTGGTGGGCACCGTTTCCTCGGCCGTGCGCAGTGCACCAGGAACCGGCACGCCATGGCCGGCGTGAACCGCAACAAAGACCATCAGCCCCGACTCGGTATCGGCTACCTCCACACCGTCGTCGACGACCACTCCCGCGTCGCCTACGTCGAGATGCACACCGATGAACGATCCGAGACCGCGATCGGTGTCCTGCGACGCGCGACCACCTGGTTCGCCGACCGAGGTGTCACCGTCGAACGGGTACTCTCCGACAACGGCGCCTGCTACCGCTCCTACGCATGGCGCGACGCGTGCGCCGAGCTCGGGATCACGCACAAACGCACCCGGCCCTACCGACCGCAGACGAACGGCAAGATCGAGCGCTTCCACCGCACCCTCGCCGGCGGATGGGCGTATGCGAGGCTCTCCGCGTCAGAGACCGAGCGTCGCAACGCACTACCGGGCTGGATCCACTTCTACAATCAACACAGGCACCACTCCGCAATCGGAGCCCCACCCATCAGCAGACTCAACAACCTGCCCGGACATCACAACTAGAGCGCGCAGGCAGCTGCTCGATCACAGCGTCTCTCGCTCGCTCCCACAGGCCCACGCGTCTGGCAGATCACGGTTGGAGTCGCAGTTCTCCTCGATCTGCCAGAGGCGTGGCAGCTCGGCTTACGCGTCTCGAGATCACAATGTCGGTGGTCGTGTCGACAATAACCCTTGCATGGACATCAAGAGCCGTGCGGAACGTGGAGACGAACATGGTGACGAAGGCAGATCTGGTTTGGTGGCTGGACAAAGAGGCTGAACTCGACTGGCAGTTCGCGACTACATACGCGGAGGGCGCCCCGCATGAGTATGTGGTGGTCGGCAAGACCCCAGGTTTCAGCGCTAAGGATGCAGCGCGTGCCGCCCACGTGATCAGGACATACGGCGAGCCGATGAAGTTCTATAAGGACACCCGAATCTACCTGGTCACCCCAATGGGATGGAAGCACTGGGACATGCAGCGCGGAAGCATCGTCGACGACAGTGTCACCATCATCAACCGGGGCAGGGCCGACCACGTGTACGGCATCCAGAACATGCCCCGAACGGTGTCGGGCATCGACTCAGCCTTCGACGGGCTCGCAACGGTGTGGGATCGAAACTTTGGGATGACAGCAACGGAGAAATCGGCGATCGCGGATCTCATCCGTGCGACATTCGGCGACCGTCTGGGCCGAACCCTCGATGTGGGGTGCGGGACCGGACTTCCCCTGGACCTCGGTGTTGTGGAACCCGTGCACTATGTCGGCATCGACCCGTCGACAGCGATGCTCAATGCGCTGGTGATGAAGCATCCCGTGATTGCGGGCCTGCACCCAGCGACCTACGCGGAAGCAGAGAGACGCCGGGTGCTCTGTGGCACGACCTTCGATACCGTGCTGACGCTCGGTGGTTCCGCCTCCTATCTCAGCGCGGCTGACATCGATCAGCTGCGTGCTCGCGCAAAGCGCGATGTACTGCTCATGCACTTCGCTGCAGGTGAGGCACCGCCGACCGGTGACCTTGACGCCGACGTCGCGGAGGAGTCGCTTCGGATCGCGACCGCAGAAGCGAGGGAACAGTTTCAGATCGGTCGCTTCATTGCGTCCGTGCTCCCCGGGGTCCGCACGGGCGAGTTTCGGGCACTATGACGCTCGTCGGTAGATTGGAGGGGATGACGGTCTCGATGCAAGGGGGGAGTGGGATGGAAGCGACGCTCGAGCGGCGGCTCGTCATGCAGGGTGATCCAGACACGCCTTATCTCAAAGGTGCTTTCTTCGTCGCGGCCTACCAACGGGGGTACCGCTGGGGTCGAGACGAGGTGCGCCAGCTCCTTGATGACATCAAGGGGAACTTGACAGATGCACAGAAGCGCCGAGAGTTCCCGGGCGACTACATACTGCAGCCTATTGTGGTTCTTCGCCGGGACGATGGCTGGGAGCTTGTCGACGGTCAGCAGCGGCTCACCACGCTTCTCCTCATTACGAAATACATTGCAACGACGCTTCCGGGGTCTGCTGTCGCGTACTCGCTCTCATACGAGACGCGGGAGGGGAGTAAACAGTACCTCGAAAACCTTGACCGTTCTCGTCGCGACGAGAACATCGATTTTCATCACATCGCAGCCGCTTACGACGCCATCGCGGAATGGTTCAGTGAACAGAGCAACGCGACACAGGCAGCCATCGACATCCATTCCGCACTCTCCCAGTGGGTCTATGTCATCTGGTACGAAGCTCCCCCTGGTACTGATCCGACTGAATTGTTCATTCGACTGAACCGAGACCGTATCCCGCTCACGGACTCTGAACTGATAAAGGCGCTAGTGCTGTCAAACTCGGCACGGGAGGGCGCACAGTTCAGCAGGCAACAGGAGATCGCTGCTCAATGGGATGGCTTTGAACGCGATCTCCGGGACGCGCAATTCTGGGCATTCCTCACCGGCTCGTCGACGACGCGATCGACCCATATCGATTTCTTGTTCGAGAGCCTGACTCCGGACGCAGGCCTGAAGGCGCGACCTCGCTTCTGGACCTTCAGTCAGGTGCTTGAGCAAGTCGCCGCGACAAACATCGACGCATTCTGGGATGAGGTCGTCGCCCGGCACGGTCTGCTAGTGGGCTGGTATAAGGACCGCGAGCTCTACCACCGGATCGGCTACCTCATCGCGACCGGTACCCATGTAACCGACCTCATCGAGGCGTCGAAGTCACAGACGCACAGCGCCTTCGCCACCTACCTGCGACAACTCATACGAAATCGACTTGATCTGACCGCAGCGGACGTATCGCTCCTCCGCTACGACGACTCGAGGCACGCAGAGAAATGTGTAGAGATCCTGCTGCTGATGAACGTTGAGACGGTGCTGGCAAGCTCCGACCAAGGCGCACGATTCTCGTTCTTTGAATACGCCTTACGAGGCTGGTCGCTGGAGCATATCCACGCCCAGAACTCACAGGAGTTCAAAAAGGAGGAGCAGCGCAGAGACTGGCTCGTGTCCCACCGGGCAAAGATCAACAAAACCACCTGGAATGCAGATGCGCAGGGCGAGGTTGACGCGCTCATCAGAGGCATCGACAAACACCTCGCTCTGCCGCCTACACGAACCGACATCGATGGCTTTCAAGACATCCAGGGTCGGGTCTTCACGCTCTTCAGCACTGATGGGGATACCTCGGACGAGGACGACCTCCACGGGCTGGGCAATCTCGCGCTCCTTCAGCGCGAGTTCAACAGTAAGCTCAACAATGCGGTCTTCGCGCTCAAACGTGAACGCATCCTGGAATTGGACGCTCAGGGCGCGTACCTCCTGCCGTGCACACGCAACGTCTTCCTGAAGTACTACACCGGCAGTGAGGACCAGCAACTCTCGTTCTGGAGTTCGCAAGATCGGGCGGCGTACTACGACACGCTCATCGCTGTCGTTAGCGACTTCCTCAAACCTGACGTGATAACCAGCGGAGAGAGCGACTAATGAAGGGTTATCCCACGACTTTCCTTGGCCTCTTCGATCCGCCAACGAGTGACCGACCGGCTATCACGCAGATCGAGATTCCCATCATCCAGCGCGACTATGCACAGGGCCGCAAGGACGATGAGGCGACCCTTATCCGTGACCGCTTTCTCGATGCCCTAATTGCCGCGGCGAGGTCCGACGAAGGTATGGGGCTCGACTTCATTTATGGTGAGCTTCGGTCCGGTGTGCTCCGCCCTCTCGATGGACAGCAACGCCTGACGACACTCTTCTTGATGCACTGGTACATCGCGTCGCGGGCGCAGACGCTCGACTCCAATGCGGCGTGGCTCTGTTTCTCGTACGCAACTAGACCGACAGCGCGGAGCTTCACGGCCGCGCTCGCGACGCACCCGTACCCGGGCGAATCTCAGACGCCGTCTGAGTGGATCACAGACCAGCCGTGGTACCTGTACCCATGGCGCCAGGATCCCACGATCGCTTCGATGCTCGTAATCCTGGATGCCATCCATATACGGTTCGCGGGCCGCGACGATGAGTTCACGGCCATCTGGCAACGCCTCGAACGTCGGCCGACCGAGTCTTCGCCCGGAGCGATTTGGTTCCTCTTCCTCCCCGTTGAAGACATGGAGTACGGTGAGGACCTCTACATCAAGATGAACTCGCGGGGAAAGCCGTTGACGCCCTTCGAGGTTTTCAAAGCCGACGTGGAAACGATCATCAAAGAAGCGGACCCCGCTCGGTACAGGCACCTTGCTGAGAGCATCGACGGAGCATGGACCGATGTCCTCTGGAGCTACGAGAAACTGTACGGCGGAGACAAGACCGTTGATGATGAGTTCATGCGGTATCTCACGTTCATCGTCGAGATCTGTGAGTGGCGTGATGGTGCACCTGAACGCAGATGGCGCGACAAGGACTCCTGGCAACTCCTTCCGCTGGAAGAGCGAGCACGTCTTGCCCTCGCTGATCCAGGGAACGGCTACGCCGAACGCAACCGGGACTTTTTCTTCCACGCGTTCGACACCTGGGTAGGAACCGATCCTGCCGAGGTATTCAATGGACTGTTTGCGGTGGGTAAGACGCGGAATGATTCGTTGCCGCTGTTTTCGTCCACGTCGGACCTCCTTGGTGCCTGCCTGACGCGGTACGGCAGCGAGTTTTCTGCGCAGGAAACGCTGTTGCTGTTCGCTGTGCTTCTGGCCCGACAAGCGGGTGAGACGCTCACGACCGGCGACGTGCAACGACGCCTCCGATCATTGCGAAACATCACAGCAGCATTCCTCGACCGCGACCGGTACATGTCTGACTACGTAGCGTCTACCGAAAGGCTGATACTCCAGGGCGTATTCGACGGCATGGCAGGATTCCGTGACTACTGGGTGACGGACGAGTCGCTCAAGTGGCGTTGGATGGATCAGCATCCGGAGGTCATTCCGGCGATCCACGAGTTAGAGGACAATCTGCTCATGCGGGGCCGTATCCAGGCTATTGACCTGCAGCCGGAGATGCTCTCAACGCGCGCCCGTGCGTTCGACGAAGTCAGTGAGAGGACTCTCCGTGACCTCTTTGGCGCGACGCTCCTCACGAAAGGGGACTACTCGCGTGATGTGAAGTGGGGCGGCGAGGTGCGGCAGCTCGGAAGCTCTCAGAAGGACGACTCGTGGATGGACTTGCTTACGACGGGTAAGCGTGAGGACCTGGCCTTCATCCGTGACCCTTTGATGGCACTGCTCGATGATTACTCGGCTCGTCGTTCCAGCGGCAGTGCAGAAGGGAAAGAGACCCTTGATGCGATCCGTTCGGAGTGGCTTGCGGAGCGGGAAAGTCGGTCGTACTTCGATTGGCGCTACTACCTCTCGCGGTACGAAGGCGCACGCAGCTCGGTCGGAGACGGGTACTTCCACAACAAGACCTACGACCAGACGCTCGGTGGCTTCAGTTACCGTCACTTGCGCATCCTCTATGGCGGCTCCTACGTCTCCCGCTTCAGCGACGCACTGCTGCGTGCAGCGTGGGTCGAGGGTGGGTTCCGAGACGTCGTCGAGGAGCCCAATTGGTTTCGGGAAGATGACCCCGGGCTCAGACTCAAGGGCTCTGCGGTTGAGATCCACTGCATGGAAGATGGCTTCCGCGTCGATGTCCCCCACGAGCGCCCGGATGTCTCGGCAACGGTTCGCTCGGTGCTTGATCAATTCGCCGCGACAGGCGACGGACTGGTGCCCGTCCAGCAATCGTTCAACGGCATCCGGCAAGTCGACTCCGAGGACCGGATCCAACTTTGTGTAAGGCTGGTGAGAATGCTTGTTGCCGACTGACGATTGTCGACGACCTCATTTTTGTTGCCGAGGTCTTGTGCCCACAAGTCGCGCCAACAAGCAGGATCGGCCAAGCCTCGCGTATGACCACCGTAAACTCGCCTCAATCGATCCTGATGGACCACCTCCAACCGGATACACTCGGAGGAGGCGAAATGAAGCGCCCTGGGTCTGATGGAGACTCGCGCTATTTGATTCCCACCAGTTGATCGGTGGTGGTTTGGCCAGCATAGAACGTCTGCTCGAACTCGGCGGGTGGGACGTCGCTGAGGTAGCCGTGCAGGCGCTGCGTGTTGTGCCAGTGCACCCATCCGAGGGTCGCGAGCTCGAGGTCCTCGACGGTCTTCCAGGGGCCTGGGCGTGCGGGTCCGCGGACGAGTTCGGTCTTGTAGTACCCGTTCACGGTCTCGGCCAGGGCGTTGTCATAGCTGTCGCCGACGGTCCCGATCGACGGCGTCGCTCCGATCTCCGCGAGTCGTTCGCCGTAGCGAATCGACGTGAATTGAGACCCCGCGTCGCTGTGACACTTCAGATCCTCGTGGTGACGACCTCTCGACCAGCGGGCCATCTCGATCGCGTCGAGGACCATCTCGGTGCGCATGTGAGACGCGCACCGCCACCCGACGATCATCCGTGAGTACGCGTCGATGATGAAGCAGACATACGCGACGCCCGCCCACGTCGGCACGAACGTCAGATCGGTGGCCCAGAGCCTGTTCGGCGCGGTCGCGGTGAACTCCCGTTTCACGAGGTCCGGGTGCCGCGTCGACGTCGGATCCGGCCGGGTCGTCTTGACCCGCTTGCTCCGGATCGCGCCCTCGATGCCGGCAGCCCGCATCAGCCGGCCCGTCTGGTCCCGGCCGATATCGATCCCGGCGCGGCGGGCGGTCTTCCAGAGCTTGCGGACCCCATAGACGCAGTAGTTCGCGTTCCAGAGCGTGACCAGCTCAGGCATCAAGACCGCGTCGCTCACCGCGCGCGCCGAGGGGGCGCGGTCTTTCGCGGCGTAATAGGTGCTCGGAGCCACCTGCAACATGCTGCAGATGGGCTCGACTCCGAGGCGGCGGCCTTCGACGACGTCGTTCTTGTTCGCGTCGATGAACGCGACTACTTCCGATGTTGGCGGTCGAGCTCCGCCCCGAAGAAAGAGTTGAGTCCCGCATAGTGGTGTAGCGCGCGGTGGTCTGGCTCGTCGTTCACGACGTAAGCGCGGCCACCGTGTG
>JAGQTK010000096.1 GCA_020439065.1 Microthrixaceae bacterium | reverse complement strand
CGGGCGCCGCGCGCACCACCGCTAGGCGGGTCGCCCCCGACCCCGACCCCGAGGACGCCGAGCTGATTTGACGGGTCGCTGCGGCATCCACGCGCGTGGGTGTCGCGCACACGCCCCGGAGCCATCGCTCCCGGCTGGCTGTCTTGCCCCTCCCCCTGTCGACCACCAACCGCCAACCGCCGACCGCGAACCACCAACCACCAACCGCCAACCGCCAACCGCCAACCATCACAACGAATTCGGAGCCCCAATGATGCGTGCCCTCCTGATCGAAAGCCGGGGCGCCGCCGCCCGGCTCACCGAGCTGCCCGACGAAGCCTCACGCAGCGGCGAGGTGCAGCTTGACGTGCTGTACTCCAGCTACAACTACAAGGACGGGCTCGCGATCAGCGGCGGCCCGATCGTGCGCACGTGGCCGCTCGTGCTCGGCATCGACCTCGTGGGGCGTGTGACGGCATCCGATGACCCGGCCTGGCGCGCCGGCGACCTCGTCGTGCTCAACGGCGATGGGCTCGGCGAAACACGCGACGGCGGTTTCGCGACGCGCGCCCACGTGCGACCGGACGCGCTCGTTCGCCTTCCGGAGCCCATCACGCCGATCCAGGCCGCGGCGATCGGGACGGCCGGCTTCACGGCGATGATCGCGGTGCTGAAGCTCGCCGACGCCGGGGTGCGGCCGGAGGATGGCGAGGTGCTCGTCACGGGCGCCGCCGGCGGGGTCGGCTCGGTCGCGGTCTCGCTGCTCGCGAAGCGCGGCTACCGGGTCGTCGCGTCGACCGGCCGCGCGGCGCTCGAGGGCGACTATCTGCGCGCGCTCGGCGCGTCACGGGTGATCGACCGCTCCGAGCTCTCGGACGCCACCGGCAAACCGCTGCAGTCGATGCGGTGGGCGGGCGCGGTCGACGTGGTCGGCAGCACGACCCTCGCGAACGTGCTCGCGCAGACGGCGTACGGCGGCACCGTCGTCGCGTGCGGCCTGGCCCAGGGCGGCGACCTGCCCACCACGGTGATGCCGTTCATCCTGCGCGACGTCACGCTCAGCGGCGCGAACTCGGTGGATGCGCCCCGCGCCCTGCGCGAGCGGGCCTGGGGCGCGCTGGCGAGCGAGCTCGACCTTGCGCACCTCGACGCGATGACCACGACGATCGGGCTCAGCGAGGCGATCCCGTATGCGTCCGAGATTCTCGCCGGGCGGGTGCGCGGGCGCACCGTGGTTGATGTGCACCGCTAGCGAGTCCTCCTCCACAACGGGCGCGCAAAACTCTTTTCCACGGCTTTTGAATCAAGGCCGGATCTGGGGCTTTTCAGCGTTCCAATGTCGGTGGCTCCCGGTTGAATAGGGGCATGAACCAGCCCGTTGCAGCAGTCGCCGAGCGGCCCGGCGCCGCGCGACCCGGCGCCGCGCGACTCGGCGCCGCGGCCGGCGACGATCGTCACCGGCTCGGCGGGGGCGCTGGGCCTACGCGGGCCGCCGGCCTCGCCGCGCTGCTTCGCGGGGTGGACGCCGCGATCGAAGGCGCATCGAGCCAAGTCTTCGACGCGGAGCTGGTCGGCGTATCGGGTGATCATGAGCTCCTGGAGGCGCTGGCCCTCGCGTCGCGACTGCAGCGGCGCATCGACGGACTCATGACCGAGCTCGTCGGCGAGGCCGATGCCCGGTCGACGCGCTCGCCGAACGCGGCGGGCATCGCCGCGAGTGTGGGATGCCGCAACCTCCACGATCTGCTCCGCCTGGTGACGCTCGCCTCACCGCAGGCAATCGCCGCGACGGTGAAGGTCGCACGCAAGACCCGGCGACCGCTCGGGCTCGCATCCGGCGAACTGCTCCCACCCGAACTCCCCGCCCTCCGCGGCGCGCTCCTGGAGGGCGCGATCGGCATCGACGGGCTCTCGGCGGTGTTGGGCCCGCTGCGCGACCTGGAGGTCGCGGTCGGCGCCGCGCCAATGCGAACGGCGGAGGCCCACCTTGCCGCCGCCGCACGCGGTGCCTGCTGCCCGGAAGGTGCCGCGACCGGCGAGGCGCACGGTGAAGCGCGCGGTGAAGCGCGCGCTGAAGACGGTGGATGCTCGGCGCAAGACTGCGGCGGTGCACCCTCAGCGCCGCTGGGGGTGCACGAACTGCGCCTGCTCGCGCAGGACCTCGTGTTCCACCTCGACCCCGACGGGGCCGAGCCCCAAGAGTCCCGAGCGCTGCGAGGGCGCGGCCTCACCTTCGGCACGCCCCGCGACGGGCTCGTGCCGATCTCCGGCAACGCACTGGTCGAGGTCGCCGCGCAATTTCAGCGCATCTGCGACGCGATGTTGAACCCGAAGCTCGAGGGTCCTCGCTTCCGCCCGGCGGCCGGAGAAGAGAACGGCGATGGGTCCGGCGACGGGGGCGGATACGGTGACAGTGAACGCGATGTGACCGATTTCCGCACGCGCGCGCAGAAGCAGCACGATGTGCTCGCCACGGTCTTGGGGATCGCCGCACGCAGCGGAGCGCTCCCCACCATCGGCGGCGCCGCGCCGACCCTTGTGGTGTCGGTGCGGGAGGAAGACCTCGCATCGGGGCACGGATTCGCGATCGCTGATGGCATCGACGACCCCCTCTCCATCCACGCCGCTCGTCACATTGGCTGTGGCTCCGCCCTCCAACGGGTCCGCATCGAGCATGGGCGCATCCACAGCCTCGGCGTCACCGGCCGAGTCTTCGACCACTGGCAGCGCAAGGCGATCAGCCTGCGCGATGGGGCCTGCGTGATCCCCGGCTGCGGCGTGCCCGCGGGGTGGTGCGAGATCCACCACGTCACCGAACACGCCAGGGGCGGTGCCACGCACACCGACAATGCCACAAGTCTGTAAGCGCACCTATTGTGCTCCGTGCTGGCCCGGCTCGCTGTGCTGAGCTCCGCGGCAGGCATGATCAGGGGTTTACACAGGCCCGAGTCGCTGCTAAATTTTCGCGCAACATCAGAGTGTGGGGGGGGACGCATGTATGGGTTAGCTCGCGACGCTGTTCGATGTCAAGCGAGTCAAGATGACGTATCGCGACGGACCGGACTATTGCGGTTGCGGTCAGTTACTCGAGTCATGTAGGCGACGAAGCAATGACGCACGTAATTGTGCTCCCGCAGTCGGTCACTGGTCCGACGTCGGCGCCGCCTGAGATTCCCGTTAAGGGTAGAACCATTCGCCAGGCTCTGAACCACGCCGTCAGACAGCATCCAGCGCTTGAGCGATTTCTGGGAGGCCCTGATGCGCCCCTCCCGGTCGCCGTGGTTCTCTTTGCTAACGGGCAGCAGGTAACAGACCTCACGACTCCACCACCTGATTCTTCCTCACGACTACGAATTGTCCTTCCTTCATCGGGAGGGTGAGATGGCCACGGCCAGGAGCGAGGACAAAGTCGTCCGGCGCAGACGTATTGGGCTATCGATTGCCGCGACAGTGATCGTCCTGTTCATGATCGTGGCGGCGCTGGCAGTGACTGTGCTGCTTCGCCCTCAGCTTTTCGTAGGAGTCCCAGATCCTGTCGTCCACGGAAATGTGGACCGAGTCTCCGTTGGAGACGTCGTGCCGACCATCACTGGGGAGGACTTTGACGGGCATCAGGTGACGATCGACCCATCTGACGGGCCACGGGTACTGCTCTTTGCCGCGCACTGGTGCGACCACTGCAAGGACGAACTTGACATGCTCGCGACAGCTCGGCAGACGGGTGACCTCGATCTGGGCGCCTCGCTCATCATGATCTCCACGCGTCACATCCCTGGCGTGCGATGGCCTCCGAACAAGACCATGAACCTTGAAGGACCGGACAGCGTCCTGGTCGATACGAATTCTTCGCTGGCTCAGCTATTCAATGTGCAAAGCGTTCCACAGTGGGTCTTTCTTGACCGGCATGGCCGCATTTTTGCGGAGCTGACCGGCGAGATACCGCTCGCAGAAATAAAGAAGACCCTCGCTGACGCCGTCAGCCCGAAGTGAGGAAGGGAAGGTGAACTTATGGAGAGAACAACGGTCAGAGAAGTCCAGGCGCTGGATGACCTCATCATAGAAGACTTGGAGGAACGGAGCGAACTGGTCAGCGGTGTATGTGCCTGCACATGTAGTTGCGGTTGCACGTCTACTAGCTGCGTTGCGTGGCTCTAATAATGCGACGTCCGCGAGAGGAGGTGTGATGACAAATGACGCTGAATTCAGAGGTTGACGACCTGCTGTCCATCGAACTGCTCGAGTCTCGCGACTCCCCAGGCGGCTGGAGTTGCGGGTGCTCCTGCTCCTGCTCCTGCACAAGTTGCACGTGCGTCTACGTCTGGTGATCGATTCGGTCGCATGAGAGGAGGTGATCTAGATGGTTGATCCGGATCTGCTCGTGATCGAGGATCTCGAAGAACGGAGCGAGCTCGGCGGCGCCTGTGCTTGCACCTGCAGCTGTGGCTGCACATCGACGAGCTGCATCGTCTGGTTCTGAACCTGACCTGCCTGTTCTCCGCCACCGGAGGAGGAGAACAGGCAGTCGGTCCACATGAAGAGGAAGAAGAAAAGTATGCAAGTCGAACCCACGACTGAGGCCCGCCTGCGGATGGCGGAGGTGTATCTCGTCCCTTCCGCTGACGGAGCACTTACGTTGCGCGCGCAGCGCCGGAGCGCGGTTCTCAAGGGGCGCTTGGTCACGGAGATCTTCCCCCTGCTCATCCCGCTACTTGACGGTACCCGGACAAGAACCGAGATTGCTCGGGAACTTTCTTCCACGGTGGCTGAGCCCGCACTGTTCGGGGCGATGGACCGCCTGGCAGAATACGGGATGATCGAAGAGGTTGATACTCATTTCGACGCCTGGCCAGACAGCCTGCGTGATCGCATCCCCACTCAGCTTCGGTTGTGGTCGCAGTATGGCGCCGACAGCGCCTCGCTTTCTCGCATCACCACCAGCACGGTAGCCGTGGTCGGCGACGGACCGTTGGTTCCCGCGGCCGTCCTCTCACTGGCCGCAAGCGGGCTCGGATCGGTACTCATGATCGGCCGACGACAGATCAATGAGGCCGACGTCGCTCAGAATGCGTTACTCCGTTCGGAGGACGTGGGCAGTTTGTATGGGGACGCTGCACGTCGACTCATCGCCGAGAGCGGCCTAATGACTAACGTCGCAGAGGCTGAAATGCCGGACACCGTACTGAGATGGAAGAGCACCCTCAGGGAGGTGGACGCTGCCCTCGTCGTTACGGATCTGCCTGTCGTCTTCAGCTCTTGGCTGGGCGATATCAATCTGGCCATGCTCGACCTGGGGCGGCCGTGGACGGTCGCGACGTTGCTCCAGCGCGCGACAGCACATGTGGGTCCATCGGTGATCCCGCAACAGACACCGTGCTGGAAGTGCTTCGAGTTGCGCTTCAAAAGCAACCTCGACTCCGTAGATCGCTACCAAGAATTCGAGGTATTCGTCCAGGATCGGGTCGAGTACGCCAATGCCGGCGGTCTTCCCAGTATTACTTCCTATGTGGCGGGAGTCGCCACTATGGAAGCGATTCGACTTCTGATGTCGGATACCGTCTCTGTCCGCACGGCGGGGAGACTCCTCACCATCGACCTCTGGGACTACGCGATGGAGTTGCACACGGTTCTGAAGCTCCCTCGATGCGCTCACTGCAGCCCGACAAGCCTGGTGCCGCAGGAACGCATCTGGAGTTGAAATGAGCAGTGACCTCTCCGCTCTTGGCAGCCTTCGCGAACTCATCGGGCCAACGTCGATCGTGCGTTCGCTGAGGACGATCTTGAACGAACCAGGCGAACCACAGCTATTCAGCCTCGCAAGCATGCCGAACTCCCTCCTTGGTATCTCCGGTGTTGAGATGGCGGGCAGCACAGGCGCCATGGCTGAGACCTGGCACGACGCCGCCGTGAGTGCCCTTGGCGAGTGCGTCGAACGATACTGCTGCGCAGTTCAGCCCGAGAACCTCGTTTTCGCGTCGCAACTAGATCTGGGCGACAGCGCACTGTCCATTGACGATTTCGAGCTATTCGCCGATGCGCAGTACGAACATCCGGACTTTCCGTTCCCGCGTCACACACGCGACCTTGAAATATCGTGGGTACGGATGACGCGGCTGGGGGACGGAGATGCACGTTTCGTTCCAGCCTGCTTGATCTACATCCCCTTCACGCCAATGCGCGACGACGGCGCGGACATGCTCGCTCTCTCGGTCTCCTCAGGGCAGGCCTGTCACTCCGATCGCGACGTAGCAGTGCTTTCCGGCATCTACGAGGTGATCGAGCGGGACGCGTTCATGCTCACGTGGATCCGCCGGCTGACTCCAGTGCGGTTGGACATATCTGCGTCTGACGCGCTGCAGGCGTGGTTCGACAACTATCTCGGATCATCGGCACTCACGTTCGACGTATTCCGGTTGCCGTCCGATATTGATATACCCACGGTCCTGTGCGTCGCCCGTGGCACAACCGCAACCGGCGCGTTCGCATGTGTTGGCGCGGCGTGCCGGCTCAGTGAGGTCGATGCTGTCAAGAAAGCCATCATCGAGGCAGCGCAGGGAGCAGTGTGGATTCGTGACCTTATCCGAACCAAACCAGACTGGCGTCCAACCGAGAACTACTCGAACGTTCGAGACTTCTCCGACCATGTGCGGCTTTACGGGGAGTCGGAGATGTTGCAGCACCTCGATTTTCTCTACGAGGGACCAACTGAAGTCGTCGCCTGCGACCCGCCAGTCGATACCGCGGCCGCGTTGAGCATCGCGGTGCAGCGGATTCAGGCAGTCGGCTTGGAGCCGCTCGTGTGCGACATCTCGACGCCGGAACTAGCCGACCTCGGTCTGTTCGTCACTCGCGTTCTGATCCCGGGCTCGGTACAGCTCACTGCAGTGCACGGCCTTCCAAACTTTGGAGCCCGACGTTACGACACTGTACCCGAACGCCTCGGCTTCACCGCTGAGATCCACCGGGAGTACAACCGGATCCCTCACCCTTTCCCTTGACAAACGAGCAATCCCGAACCCAGGAGTCTCTCATGAGCGAACGATTTAAGGAGATCAGTTACTCGCTGGTCGACTTCTTCGAGGACGACGATCACTCCGAGGCAGAGACCTTCCACGAGTACACGAAGCTGAATCGCACCAATGCGATGCTGATCGCGCGTCGGGTGGAGACCATCATGTCCGACCCCGCACTGGTCGCCATGATGGCCCGAAGCTGGAAGTCATACCCCGGCTCTGC
>JAGQTK010000095.1 GCA_020439065.1 Microthrixaceae bacterium | reverse complement strand
GACGCGCCGAGATCACGCTGGGCCGCGGCTCGTTCACCGAGTCGTTCGGTCTGTTCGGCTACGACCTGCGCGACTACGAGGTGCTCTTCGAGGAGAAGCTCGAGCTGTTCACGCGATTGCTCACCGAGCAGCCGGTCACCTGGCAGGGCACGACGCGGGCGGCGCTCGACGCCGCCGATGTCTACCCCAAGACCGAGCGCGGGCTGAAGGCTTGGGTGGGCGTGGGCGGCAGCCCCGATTCGGTGGTGCGCACGGCGCGCCACGGCCTCGGCCTGATGCTCGCGATCATCGGCGGACCCGCAGAGCGTTTTGGGTCGTTCGTCGATCTGTACCACCGCGCGGTTGACTCGTTCGGCGGGCAGCCGCATCCCATCGGCGTGCACTCGCCGGGCCACGTCGCCGATACCGACGCACAGGCGCAGGAGGAGGCGTACCCGGGATTCGAGGCGATGCACAACACGATCGGCCGCGAGCGCGGCTGGCCGGCATACAACCGTGCGCGCTTTCTGCACGAGATCGGCCCGGAGGGCTCGAGCTATGTCGGCTCGCCCGAGACGGTGGCCCGCAAGATCGCGTCGACCATGCGCACGCTTGGCGCCCAGCGCTTTGACATGAAGTTCTCGACGGGCACGCTTTCGCACGAGCACATGATGCGCAGCATCGAGCTCTACGGCACCGAGGTCGCACCCCGCGTGCGCGAGCTGCTGGGGGAGTAAGCAGCAGCGGTGGATGCCGCGGACCGTCCACGCGGGCGCCCGATGAAATATTGCGAACCGTCGCGCGAGCGCGCCTAAAGTAGAGCGGTGCAAAAGATTCGCTTCGTCGCGATCGGCGATTCATTCACCGAGGGAGTCGGTGATGCGCACCCGGACGGCCGCACGCGGGGCTGGGCCGACCTCGTGGCGCAGGGCTGGGCCGATGCCGGCGGCGAGCCCATCGACTACGCCAACCTCGCGATTCGCGGCAAGCTGGTCTGGCCGATCGTCAACGAGCAGCTTGAGCGCGCGCTCGCGCTCTCGCCCACCCACCTCTCATTCAACGGCGGCGGCAACGATGTGCTGCGCCCGCGCACGAAGGTTGCGCACATCGTGGACGCGTTCGAGCAGGTGCTGCGCCGTTGCGACGAGGAGGGGGTGCAGCTGATCCTGCTCTCGGGTGCGAACCCCGCGCAGCAGCTGCCCATGCGGGGCATGATCCAGCGCCGCGGCGATCTGCTCTCCGACGCGGTCGAAGAAAGCTTCGTCGGCCGCGACGATGTGATTCGCGCCTTCAACTGGCCCGACCGCGAGCTCTCGACCCCGGGGTACTGGTCGGAGGACCGGCTGCACATGAACTCGCGCGGGCACCACCGCGTCGCCGCCCGCGTCCTCGGCGCAATCGGCCACGACCCGGATCCCGGCTGGTGGTCGATGCCACCCCTGCCCGCATCCGGCCCGCGCGGCTGGCAGTACTACCGCGAGCACGTCGGGCCGTGGATGGTGCGCCGCATCCGTCGCACCTCCTCCGGCGACGGGCTCGAGCCCAAGTACGGCACCTGGCGACGCATGGAGCCGGGCGGCGCGGGCGAGTAGGCCGGGGCGCGCCGCTCAGGCGCCGTGCGCGTCCGGTGCGGGCGTCGGTTCGGGCTCGGGTTCGGGCCCGGCTTTGGGCTCGGCCTCGGCCTCGGGATGCCGCACGCGATAGGTGACCTCGGCAAACTGGCCGTTACGCGCCACACCCTCGAGCCGAAGGCGGGTCGAATCGATCGTGCGCGGGAGCAGGGGCCGCCCGGCGCTGAGCGTCACGGGAGCGAACTGCACGCGGATCTCGTCCAGCAGACCGGCGTCGTCGAACTGGCCGACCAGATCGCCCCCGCCTACGAGCCACACATCGCGATCGCCCGCGGCGGCGGCGATCGCGGGCCACGCCTCGCGCACCGCACCGGCGGCGAAGCGCACGTCGGCGCCGGCGACCCCGGGCAGCTCGCGCGTGGTGAACACCCACGTGGGCCGGGCGCCGTAGAACGCCGGCCACTTCTCGGGGTGTGCGAGCAGGTCCTCGTGCGCGAGCACCCACTCGTAGGTGGTCGATCCCTGCACGATCGCGCCGATGCCCTCGAGGAAGGAGGGGAAGGTGTCGCGGGCCTGCTCGACGGCGAACAGCCAGTCGAGGTTGTCGTCCGCATCGGCGAGAAACCCGTTCAGCGTCGACGCCGTGAAGAAGATGACCCGGGGCATGGGGCAAGGGTAGTGCAGCGCGCGAGCGCCGCACAGTGCCCGGGTTCGTGGGAGCATGCTGGAGTGTGGATGCCTGAGCCCGACCCCGTGCCCACACCCGACCCCGTGCGCGTCCGCGCGTACGAGGCAGCCGATGCCCAGGCCACCCTCGACGTCTTCGTCGCGGCGGTCACCGTCACCGCGGCCCACGACTATTCGGCCCGGCAGATTGCGGCGTGGGCGCGCCCGGGCAGCCGCGACATCGCCCGCTGGAGTCGCGCGATGTGCGCCCGCAGCAGCCTGGTCGCGGTGGTGAGCGGCGAGGTTGCCGGGTTCTCCGACGTCGCGGGCGACGGATACATCGACATGATGTTCGTCGCCCCCACGCACGGCCGCCGCGGGGTGGGCAGCGCGCTCATGCTGGCGGTGCTCGAGCGCGCACGCGCACTCGGCGCCCGGCGGCTCTGGGCGAACGTGAGCATCACCGCGCGGCCGTTCTTCGAAGCGCACGGCTTCGTCGTCGAGACCGAGCAACACCCGGTGAGCGGGGGCGTCGCGCTCACGAACTTTCGTATGAGCCGACCCCTGTGACGCCGCGACCGCAGCCGGGGTTGCGCCGCGCGGCGCCGCGGTGGGGCGTGCGCGAGCGAGCGATGGGGCCGAGGATCGCCGCGCGTCGCGAAGCTAGGATCGAGGGGTGATCGTGTTCGGCGGGCTCGTGGCGCTGCTCGGCGTGCTGCTGTTCCAGCGCGCCCTCGGCATGACGATCCGGGCGAATCCGCGCTCCCGCATCCCGTACTTTCGCGGGGCGCGCACGGTGCCGCCGGGCTCGATGGGCCTGCGTGCGTTGGGCGCCGGCCTGATGGTGCTCGGCGCGTGCGTGCTCGGACTCGTCGCCTGGCAGTGGCCGCTGCTCGTGGTGCTGCTCGGCCCCGCCGCGACATTCGCGGGGATCTTTGCGCACAACCGCCGCGTGGCACACGCCTCCGATCGCTGAGCACACCGGGACCGGGGCGCTAGCGTGGCTGCATGAACGAAGCCGTCTCCGACCTCTACCGCCAATTCGCGCAGGAGGAAGCGGTCGGCGTTTCGCAGATCTACTTCGAGTGGGCGATGGGCATCGCGCAAGACGACGAGATGACCGAGCGGATTGCCGTGCTGCCCGGCATGAAGCGGCAGCCGCACCTCGTGTTCGCGGCATCCCGTTGGCTCGGTGCGCCCCTGGGTTCGTACACGCAGCTTCGCGAATGGCTCATCCCGCGATGGGACGAGGTGGTCCGTGTGGTGTTGGCGCGCTCCACCCAAACCAACGAGGCGGCCCGCTGCGCGGTGCTGCTCCCGGTGCTCTCGCGCCTCGGCGCGCGGCATGGCGAGCTGGCGCTCGTTGAGGCCGGTGCTGCCGCGGGGCTCGTGCTGTATCCCGATCGGTACAGCTACCGTTACCGCGTCGAGCCAGGCGACGAGATCACCCGGCTCGACCCGCCCGGCGGTCGCAGCGACGTCGTGCTGCCGTGCCGGATCGACGCCGAGAGCGTGCCGTCACGGGTGCCGACCATTGCGTGGCGCGCGGGCGTCGATCTGCATCCGATCGATCTGCGAGAGGCTGAGCAACTCGACTGGCTCGAAACGCTCGTCTGGCCCGAGCACGATGCGCGACGTGCGCGGCTTCACGCGGCGGCCGAACTCGTCGCCGCGGATCCACCCCATCTGGTCGCCGGCGACATCGTGGAGCGCGTCCCCGAGGTGGTGGCGCAGGCGCCGGCGGGAGCGCACATCGTCGTCTTCCACTCCGCCGTGCTCGCCTACCTGCCGCCAGAGCGCCGCGCCGCCTTCGTCGCCATGATGCGTGCGATGCAGGAATCGATGCCAAACCTCACCTGGATCAGCTTCGAGGGCGTCCAAGTGCTGCCCGAGATCGCGGCGAAGGTGCGTGTCGACACGCACGGGCGGATGATCCTCGCGGTCGACGGCGAACCGCTCGCGCTGGTCGGGCCGCACGGGCAGAGCTTTCAGCGGCTCTGACCAGCGCGCACCTGCACGGCGGACGCGCTTCTGGAAGCCCTGATCAGGGCGCGATTCAGCGCCGCTGGGAGTGCATCCTGTTATGGTGCGGATATGTCGAAAATCACGGAGACGGTGGGCTCATGGTTCCGGCGCAGGAAGCCTAAGCCGGTCACGCCGGAGGAAGCCGCGGACATCTCGGACTGGGTGAACGAGGGCGGTTCGTTTGATCCGCAAGGACCGCCCCGGGTGCGCAAGCCGCAGAAGTAGTCGCTCTGGCGATCGCCGTGCATGCCCGGTGCGGAGTGCCCGGGGGCAGACGCGCGCCATGAGGCAGGAGGCACGTGTTGATCCGTGAGGTTGCCCCCGGGGTGTGGGTGTCGACGAGCCGTACGATGCAGACGAACTCGATCGTGCTGGCGGGGGAGTCCGAGGCGTTGCTCATCGACCCCGCCTGGCATGATGACGAGCTCGATGCCATCGCCGACTTCTTGCGCGAGCGCGAGCTGCGCGTCGTTGGCGGGTTCGCTACGCACGCGCATCACGACCACTTGCTCTGGTCGGACCGATTCGGCGCCGTGCCGCGCTGGGCTTCGGAGGCCACCGCGCGCGTGGCGCAGGCGGAGCGCCCGGCGCTGTTGGCGAGTCTGGGGGAGGACGCCTCGGAGCGCACGCGGTCGCTGCTGGGATGCGTCGCGCCGACGTCGTCCCTTACTGCGGGGATGCTGCCGCCGGGCGTGATCGCCGAGCTCATCGTGCACGATGCGCATGCGCCCGGGCATACGGCGGTGTGGCTGCCGCGCCAGCGCGTGCTGATCGCGGGCGACATGCTGAGCGACGTCGAACTGCCGCTGCCGTTCGACCCGGATGACGTCCCGTCATACCTGCGCGGCTTGGCGCGACTCGAGCCGTACGCGCACCAGGCGGCGGTGCTCATCCCAGGACACGGCTCGGTGGACACCGATGCGCGAGCGCGACACGAGGCCGACCGTCGGTACCTGCTCGACGTCATCACTCGCGGGATGTCGGGCGACGCGCGCATCGCGAGCCCGGGGATGGCCGAGGAGTACGCGCGCCTGCAGCGGCTCGTGAGGGAGGGCCCTCCGCGCGATGAACTGACATAATGTGCATTATCGGCAATCACTCGGTGGGCACGCCGACGGGCGAACAGGCCGAGATGATCGACATGTGTACGAGTCCGTCGATCGTCGTGGTGTCGCGGATGCTGATGCTCCGGGCTGGGAGTCGCTCGCTGTAGCGCATATCGTTCCGCATCGCCCGGTCTGGCTCGTAGCCGGCCGCGTCCCACACACCCAGGATGCGCCGCACGGACGCCGCATTGTCGGCGGTCGAGAATTCGAGTCCGATGCCGAGCTGCGTGCCGCCGCCCTCGCACGTGCTCATGGACGGCACGAGGGCACCGAGATCGATCGGGATGCCGGCGGCGTCCAGGACGGGGCCTTCGGCCGCGGCGAGCGATGCACTGAGCATCTCCGCAACACCCGCACGAAGCGCAGCCTCGTCATAACTGGGGATCGGCGCTTCCGCCGGTTCGGGGGTACGCGCGCCGGTACTCCCGCAGGCGAAGTCCTGGCCTGTGCGAACCGGGAGCACGAGCGCCGGCTCCCCCACGGTGGCGACGGGCGCGGCCGTGTGGTCCCTGCGGATGTTGTACCAGACCCGCAGGGAGGTGTCGTCCTCGATCACGGCGTACCCGCCGTCCTGGAAGGCACGATACGCGTCGTCGCCGCTGCTCCGAGCCACGGGCGTCGCCAAGATGCCGTCCTGGCGATACACCGTGCCGCGGGCGGCGAACAGGAACGTGTCCTCCTGTACGACGTAGCCCGTCGCGCAACCGCCGCTCAGCAGCGGCGTGACGGAGGGCGACGTCGTGAGCGACCACAGGCCCGCCGCCGCGAAGGACGCTGCGATGGCGACGATCCGCGCTGGGACGAGCAGAAACAGCCAAGGCCAGCGCACCGGGATCAGACAGAGCCCGACGCTCAGCGCCACGAGCGCAGCGCTCGTGGCGAGCCCCGCAATCGCGTGCGACTCGAGTGAGCCGATCAGCACCGATGCTTCGCCGTGCGAAGCCGTCGACACGCCGGCCAGCGCCGCGAGCACCGCGATGGCGAGCCCGAGCAGGATCGCGGCAGCGCGAAGCACACGTCGGCGAAGGGTGGATGCAGGTGGCATCCCGCAAGCCTATGAACGCGGCCGCACGTGGCCCGCTCCCCCGTCGAACACGCCGTGAACTCTGATCAAGCGTTCAGGTTCGGGGAGGCATCACACATGCACCGCGCGGGATGCGCCCTTGCGAACGGCGCCCGGTGTGATTCCCGTTGGCGTGGCGACCTGGTGCCTGCGCCGTTTCGTGCCCTAACCTTAAAGCGCAACTTCACAGTTGATTCACGGAAAGGTGACCACCATGTCCACTGCAACCGCGCCGGCGGAACGCTCCGCCACGAACGCAATCCGCACTGCGCTCGGCATCGGCGGCGTCATCGCCGTCATTGTCGGCATCCTGATTCTCGTCTGGCCTGCCAAGACTGCCGCGGTCGTGGCCGCCATCATCGCGATCTACGCCGTCGTCGGCGGCCTTATCTATGCCGGCCTCGGCATCTTCTCGAAGGCCATGGGCGGATGGGCTCGGATCGGGCACGTCGTGCTCGGCGTCGTCTTCATCGTCGCCGGCGTCCTGGCCTTCATGAACCTCGGGGCGACGACGGTCTGGCTCGCTGTATTCCTCGGCGTGCTCGTCGGCATCATGTGGATCATCGAGGGCATCGTCGCATTGACGACGCTCGGTGATGCCGCGTCGAAGGGTTTTTCGATCTTCTTCGCGATCATCAGCATCCTCGCCGGCATCGTCCTGCTGTTCTCCCCCGTGCTCGGGGCCGCGGCGCTGTGGGTGCTCATGGGCATCGCGCTCATCGTGCTCGGCATCGTCCAGGTCGTGCGCGCCTTCACCTTCGGGAAGTCCGCGGCGTAGTCACGCACACGACGCGTAGCGACGAAACACCGCAGGCCAGCCGGGGAATTCCCTGGCTGGCCTGCGGTGTTTCGGCTCCGCGCAGCGTGTGCGGCGCCTAGCCCACCGGCAGGTGCCGCGCCCACCAGTCGAGCACGGCCTCGAAGCGCTGCAC
>JAGQTK010000094.1 GCA_020439065.1 Microthrixaceae bacterium | reverse complement strand
ATCGCCGAGGTGCTGCTCGTTCTCGATGCCACCACGGGCCAGAACGGCGTGATTCAGGCGAGCGCCTTCCTCGAACATGCCGGCGTGACCGGCCTCGTGCTGACCAAGCTCGACGGCTCGGCCAAGGGGGGCTTCGTGCTCGCCGTGCAGGAGAAGACCGGCATTCCCGTCAAGCTGCTCGGACAGGGCGAGGGAATCGGCGACCTCACCGGCTTCACGCCGCACGTGTTCGCCGAGTCGTTGGTGAGCTAGTTGCGACGCACAGCGCGGCGCACTTTCGAAACCCCCGCCACACTGGTTCTATAGGGCCATGGCTATTGAGCACGATTTCTTCGGTCTTCTGGAATCCGGGCCCGACGGATCGATCTTCTGGTCGGAGACGGTCGAGCTGGGTGATCAGAGCGTGACGATCGATCTGACCGCGCCCGATCAGAATGACGTGTCGATGGCCGCGCTCGATGTCGCCGCGGCGATGATCAATGCGCTCGACGGCATCGACGCGCTCGCCCGTGAGGCCATGCTCTCCGAGGTCGACGACCGCGCGAGCGAGGTGACCGAGTTCATCCTGCAGCAGCAGGACCAGCTCGGGGAACAGCTCCAAGAGCTGTTGGTCGACCACTCCGGCGATATCGACGTCGACGTGATCCGTTCGCTGCAGCTGATGAGCATGACGATCCTGGCCGATGAGCACGGCCGATCCGACCCGTTCGCGGTGCTCGAGTACGCGCTCGACCCCGACGCCACCGACGACGTGCTGCTGGTCAACTTGACGAGCGACGCACAGGTGCAGTCGGTCACGAGCGCCGACTGAGTCCCGTTGCCGCCCGCGTCCGCACATCCGCTCGTGCCCACTCCCGCGCCAGGTCGGCCGCGCGCCTCCTCCCGCGAGGTGCTCGCCGAGGCCGCCTGCGAGCTGTTTCTCGAGCAGGGCTACGAAGCCACCACGGTCGCCGACATCACGCGGCGCGCGGGGGTGAGCCGCTCGAGCTTCTTCAACTATTTTGCCTCGAAGAGCGATCTGCTCTGGTCGGGATTCGACGCGCAGCTCACGCGCTTCGAGGAGGCGCTGCGCGAACAGGCGCGGGGCGAGGCGGAGGCGGTGGATGCGGCAGCTGCCGTCACCCGCGAGATCATGGCGCTCGGCCGCTCGCTGGCCCCGGACACCCTCGTCCTCGCGCTCGGCAACGCGACGGCGATGGGGCTCGATGACGAGCTGGAGCGGGAATCGTCGCGGCGCCTGTTGCGCATCGCGAACGCGGTCGCCGAACGGCTCGGGCGCGGTGGTGTTGCTGCGCTGCACGCCGAGGTGATCGGCGCGGCCTACGGCGGAGCGGTCATCGCCGCGTTGCGAAAGTGGGCCGATGAGGGTGCGGGCCGGACGCCGCTGCCCGAGCTGCTCCAACGGGCGACGCAGCGCATCCCCGCGCTGCTGGGCGACGGCCCCGGCCCCGCCTGAGCACGCTCCCGCGCGCGCTCGCGTAAACTGGCCGCACCATGGCTACTTTCGGCACCCTGTCAGACCGTCTTACTGAGACCTTCCGCAACCTCCGCACGAAGGGTCGTCTCACGGCGGCCGACGTCGACGGCACGGTGCGCGAGATCCGTCGTGCGCTCCTGGATGCAGACGTCGCGCTGCCCGTCGTCAAGGATTTCACCGCGAAGGTGCGCGAGCGCGCCCTCGGCGATGAGGTCAACAAGGCGCTCAACCCGGCCCAGCAGGTCGTGCAGATCGTCAACGAGGAGCTCGTGGCGATCCTCGGTGGCCAGCAGCGTCGCCTGGAGTTCGCCAAGACCCCGCCGACCGTGATCATGCTCGCCGGGCTGCAGGGCTCCGGTAAGACGACCTTCGCCGGCAAGCTCTCGAAGATGCTGGCAAAGGATGGGCACACCCCGCTGCTGGTCGCGAGCGACCTGCAGCGCCCCAACGCCGTCAACCAGCTGCAGGTTGTCGCCGGGCAGGCAGGCGTCGCGATCTATGCGCCCGAACCCGGCAACGGCGTCGGCGATCCGGTCAAGGTCGCCCGCGACGGCGTCGAGTACGCGCGCCAGAAGCAGCACGATATCGTCATCATCGACACCGCGGGCCGCCTCGGCGTGGACGCCGAGCTGATGAAGCAAGCGTCGAACATCCGCAAGGTCACGAACCCCGACGAAGTGCTGTTCGTGATCGACGCCATGATCGGCCAGGACGCGGTCAACACGGCGAAGGCCTTCCAAGAAGGCGTCGACTTCACCGGCGTCGTGCTCTCGAAGCTCGACGGCGATGCCCGCGGTGGTGCGGCGCTCTCCGTCGCCTCCGTGACCGGGCGCCCGATCATGTTCGCCTCCACCGGCGAGGGCCTCGACGACCTCGAGCCGTTCCACCCCGACCGCATGGCCTCGCGCATCCTCGACCTGGGTGACATCCTCACCCTCATCGAGCAGGCGCAGGCCGCGTTCGACGAGGAGCAGGCCGCCAAGGTCGCCGAGAAGTTCGCGACCGACACCTTCACGCTCGAAGACTTCCTCGAGCAGATGCAGCAGCTGAAGAAGATGGGCTCCATGAAGAAGATGCTCGGCATGCTGCCGGGCATGGGCCAGATGAAGCAGCAGCTCGATGACTTCGACGAGAAGGAGATCGACCGCACGGAGGCGATCATTCGATCGATGACGCCCGGCGAGCGGCGCAACCCCAAGATCCTCAACGGCTCCCGGCGGCTGCGCATCGCCCGCGGCTCGGGCATGACCGTCACCGATGTGAACGGGCTCGTCAGCCGCTTCGAGCAGGCGGCGAAGATGATGAAGACCGTCGCGCGCGGCGGCACCCCGCAGATCCCCGGCATGGGACCGATGCCGGGCTCGCACGGGGCCGGCAAGCGCAACGCGAAGAAGCAGAAGGCGAAGGGCGGCTCGCGCTCGGGAAACCCCGCGAAGCGGGCGGCCGAGAACGCGGGCCAGATCGAGGCCGCGAGCGCGCCGACCGGCTCGGGATTCGGGCTTGGTCGCGGCGCGAAGGCGCCCACCGAGGCCGACCTCGCCGAGTTGCAGAAGCTCCTCGGCAAGGGCTGAGCGAACGGCGTGGGGATGCCGCGGCGCGTGGTTCGCGGCATCCCGCATCTTCTGGCAGAATAGGTCGTTGAATCTGTGTGCGCTCGACCCTCTATCCAGTGCACGCAGGATCCTTTGAGCTTCCGCCGGGTGTGCACCCCACGATCCAGGCGTCCAGTTCGTTCACTTACAACCCACAGGAGAATTGTGGCTGTCAAAATTCGTCTCAAGCGTTTCGGCAAGATTCGCGCACCCTTCTACCGCATCGTCGTCGCCGACTCGCGCACCAAGCGCGACGGTCGCGTGATCGAGGAGATCGGTCTGTACCACCCCACCGAGAACCCCTCGGTGATCAAGATCGACTCGGAGCGTGCGCTCTACTGGCTCGGCGTTGGCGCACAGCCGACCGAGCAGGTCACCGCGCTCCTGAAGCTCACGGGCGACTGGGGCAAGTTCAAGGGCGACGCGAACGCGGTCAGCACCGTCCAGGTCGCTGAGCCCAAGGCTCCCTTCCAGGCTGACGCCGCGAAGAAGCCGGTGCTGCTTCCCAAGGTGGAGAAGAAGGCCGCTGAAGCTCCCGCCGAGGCTGAGGCTGTGGCCGACGCCGCCGAGACCGCTGAAGCTGCCGAGTAGTCTTGCTCTCGTCTGCACTCGAGCACCTCGTGAAGGGCATCGTCGACCACCCGGACGACGTGCGCATCGAGGTTACACAGTCTGCACGCGCCGAGGTCCTCGAGATTCACGTGAATCCCGAGGACCGCGGGCGCGTCATCGGTCGCGCGGGCCGCAACGCCAAGGCGTTGCGCACCCTCATCTCGGCCCTCGCTGATGGTCGCCGCGTGCGCGTCGACGTGTCTGACGAAGACTGAAATGTCGACAGAGAACGACGTGTCGCTCGACGTGAGCGGGCGCGACGCGGAGGAATCCGCGTCGGCGCCCGCACCCACTTCTTCCCCCTCGGCGCCTCCTGCGGCCTCGTCGAGCGATGCCGCTCCGAAAACGCAGCTGCGCGTCGGTCGCCTGGTCAAGGCCCACGGCCTCAAGGGCGCCTTCAAGGTCGAGCTGTACACCGACGACCCGGATGCCCGTTTCGTGCCCGGTGCAGTGTTCACCTTGCAGGTGCCGGCGAACTCCCCGTGGCATCGCAAAGAGATAACGCTGCGTGAGTTTCGCTGGATGAACAGCCACCCCGTCGCGTTCTTCGAGGGCGTCGACGATCGTACGACCGCCGATGAACTGGTCCGTGCGATCCTCTGGGTGGAGCAGGACCCTGCCGCCCCCTCGAACGAGGAGGACGCCTGGTACGACCACCAGCTCGTCGGGCTCGAAGCGCTGCGCGACGGCGAGGTCATCGGCCGTATCGTGCGCGTCGACCACCTGCCCGCGCAAGACCTGCTCATCGTGAAGACCGCCGCCGGCGAGGTCATGGTGCCGTTCGTCGCCGCGATCGTCCCGAAGGTCGACATCGCCGCAGGCACCGTCACGTTGACGCCGCCGCCCGGACTGTTCGAAGCGGTGCCTGGCGCCGAAGATGAGCACGACGAGGCGGACGCCGAGACGGAGACCGCCGCGGGTGCGGGCGAGCGTGGCGCCGACGAAGGTGTCGCGGAGAACGACGACACCGACGGGGCCTGAGCGCGTGCGCATCGACGTCGTCTCGATCTTTCCGACGTTCTTCGACGTGCTCGAGGTGTCGCTGCTCGGCAAAGCCCGGCAGGCCGGGATCCTCGATGTCCGCGTGCACGACCTGCGCGAGTTCACGCACGACCGGCATCGGACCGTCGATGACACGCCCTACGGGGGCGGCGCAGGCATGGTGATGAAGCCGGAGCCCTGGGGTGAGGCGCTCGACGCGATTCTGCCCGCGGGCGAGGCTGCGCCCGGCGCCCTCGCCGGTGCGGGCGACGCGGTCCCCGAGGCTGCGCCCGCGGCGACGGACGCCCGCGCCGAGGCATCCGGCCCCCTCATCGTCTTCCCGTCACCCGCCGGGCAGCTCTTCACGCAGGCAACCGCCCGCGAGTGGGCGCAGGAATCACACATCGTGTTCGGCTGCGGTCGTTACGAGGGCATCGACGAGCGCGTGTTCGAGTATGCGGCGGGGCGCGGGCGTGTGCGTCTGGTCAGCCTCGGAGACTACGTGCTCAACGGAGGCGAGGTCGCCGTGATGGCGATGATCGAGGCCGTCGGGCGCCTGATTCCCGGTGTCGTGGGCAACCCGGAGAGCCTCGTCGAGGAATCGCACGAGGACGGCCTGCTCGAATACCCGAGCTACACCAAGCCCTCGGCCTGGCGGGGGCACGAGGTGCCCCCGGTGCTGCTCAGCGGCAACCACGGCGCGATCGCCGCGTGGCGCCGCGAGCAGCAGCTTGCGCGCACCGCCGCCCGGCGGCCCGATCTGCTGCCCGACTGAGTCTGCTGGCCTGCTGGCCCGCTGAGCTGCTTGCCGCCCGACTGGGCCGGTCGGCCTGCGCGCTTCGGCCTACTTGACGCCGAGAAACGCCCGGTCGGTGAGCACGATCGGCCCATCCTCCGTGACCGCGATCGTGTGCTCGGTGTGCGCGCCGCGCGAGCCGTCGGCCGAGCGCAGCGTCCAGCCGTCCTTGTCGGTGATGAGCTTGTCGGTGCTCTGCAGAAACCACGGCTCGAGGGCGACCACGAGGCCCGCCTTGAGCGGATACCCGCGGCCCGGGCGGCCATTGTTGGGCACGTGCGGGTCGCCGTGCATGGTGCGGCCGACGCCGTGGCCACCGAAGTCGGTGTTGATCGAGAGGCCGTCGGCGTGCGCCACCTCGGCGATGGCGGCCGAGATGTCGCCGAGTCGGTTGCCGATCGTCGCGGCCGCAATCGCGGCATCCAATGCACGCTCGGTGGTGTCGATGAGCGCGAGGTCTTCATCGCGCGGCGTCCCGACGACGAACGAGATCGCCGAATCGGCGACCCAGCCGTCGACCGAGACCGCGAAGTCGAGGGTGAGCAGGTCACCGTCGCGCAGCGCATAGCTGTGGGGGAGCCCGTGCAGGACCGCGTCGTTCACCGAGGTGCAGATGACCTTCCCGAACGGACTCGCACCGAAAGAGGGGTGGTAGTCGATGTAGCAGGACTGCGCGCCGGCCTTGCGGATCATCTCGTGCGCGCGCTTGTCGATCGCGAGCAGGTTCGTGCCCACCCGCACCTCATCACGCAACGTCGCGAGCACTTCGGCGACGAAGCGCCCGGCGGGACGCATCGCCTCAATTTCGGCGGGGGTGCGCAACTCGATCATCGGGGGGTGTCCTTTCGGGTTGCCTTCTATCTTGCCGGATCGCGCCTGGGCGTGCGGTGCGGTCGCCGGCCGCGCGGTGGCTGAGAGTGCGCCCGAAGCCCCCCGCCGCCGCAGCCACAGGCGAGCACGGCAGGCGTAGCATCGGAGCATGGTTCTGCGGCGCGGCTTTTTCGTCTGGCTCTTCCCGGCGGCCCTTGTGCTGCCGGTGTGGCTGCTGATCGGCTGGGGCATCTTCACCGGTGGCGGCCTCGCGTTCCTGTGGGTGCTGTTCGTCGCGTGCCCCTCGGTCTTTCTCGGGCAGATCCTGATCGCCCTGCTGATCCGCGCGCGCGGCACGGTGCGCGCCTCGCGTGCCGTCTCGTGGTGGGATGTGCTTGGACTCACGATCTGGCACGGGCTGACGATTGCCGTCGGCTTCTACAACGACGCGTGGTTCGCTCCCGTGCTCGTCGGCGCGATCCTCGCGGGATTCGCACTGATCTGGTCGTCGATGCGCCAGCTCTCCGCCGAGACGAGGCCGGTGGCGCTGCGGTACACGACCCTGCACCCCGATGGCTCGGGGACCTGGGGACAGTCGGGGCAGACGCGCGCGCCACGCCAGTCACAGCAGACGCCCGCGGCGGGATTCGCACCGCCGGCCGGCGAGGTGTTCGTCATCGAGGAGTCGGACGGCACATCGCGCTGAGGCGCGCAGGTCGCGGCATCCACTGCCCGTTCGCGTCGCGTCGCGTGCCGCGGGCCCGGCGGGATGGCCGAGTTTGTTGGCGGTGCCGATTCGTGGCAGAATAGCTGTTTGTGCCGTAGCAAGACTCTGCCACAGGGGAGTCACAGCGCGTCGTGAGACGCGAGGGCACACACTTCAACTTTTTCCTAGCACCGCCGCCCACCTGTGTGGGGTTGCAGAGAGTGAACGATCATGCAGAAGCTCGACTCCGTCGACGCAGCATCCCTCAAGTCCGACATTCCGGCCTTCGGCCCCGGTGACACCGTCAAGGTGCACGTGAACATCATCGAGGGCACGCGCTCGCGTGTCCAGGTGTTCCAGGGTGTCGTCATCGGCCGTCAGGGCGACGGCGTGCGCGAGACCTTCACGGTTCGCAAGGTGAGCTTCCAGGTGGGCGTCGAGCGCATGTTCCCCGTGCACTCGCCGATCATCGACCGCATCGA
>JAGQTK010000093.1 GCA_020439065.1 Microthrixaceae bacterium | reverse complement strand
CCGCGTGCTCGACCTGCAGGCGGGTGTTCATCTCGATGAACGCGAACTCGCCGGGCGCGTGCGCTGCGACGAGAAACTCGACGGTGCCCGCGCCGAGGTAGCCGACGCTGCGTGCGGCCGCGCAGGCCGCATCGCCCAGTCGCGCCCGGGTCGCCGGGTCGATCAGGGGTGAGGGCGCCTCCTCGATCACCTTCTGGTGCCGCCGCTGCAGGGTGCATTCGCGTTCGCCGAGGTGGATGACCGCGCCGTACGCATCGGCGAGCACCTGGACCTCGATGTGCCGCGGGCGCGCGATCAGCCGCTCCAGGAGCAGGGTGTCGTCACCGAACGCCGCGGCGGCGATGCGTCTGGCGGCGCGGAGTGCGGCGGGCAGCTGCCCCGCGGAGTGCACCTCCTGCATACCCTTGCCCCCGCCGCCGGCCGATGGTTTGACGAGCAGCGGGTAGCCGAGGGCGGCTGCCGCGGCGACGAGTTCCGCATCCCGGTCCGCCGTCGCAGCGACCCCCGTGGCGGGCTCGGCCGCGCCCGGGATGGTGGGCACGCCGAACGCGGCGACATGTGCCTTGGCGCGGATCTTGTCGCCCATCACTTCGAGGGCGTGCGTCCCCGGCCCGACGAACACCAGCCCGGCGGCCGCGCACGCGCGCGCGAACTCCGCGCTCTCCGACACAAAGCCGTAGCCCGGGTGCACGGCCTGGGCGCCGGTCTCCAGCGCCGCAGCGATGATCGCGTCGCCGCGCAGATAGGAGGCGGCAGCGGGGGCCGGGCCGATGGGCACCGCCACATCGGCCTCGCGCACGTGGGCGGCGCCGGCATCGGCTTCGCTGTACACGGCGACGGAACGGATGCCGAGGCGCCGGAGTGTGCGGATCACCCGGCGCGCGATCTCGCCGCGGTTCGCGACCAACACGGTGTGAAAGGGCGGCGTGCGCGAGTGCGATCCGGGCATGGCCATCACATCCGGAACAGTCCCAGCCGCGGCTCGGGCAGCGGCGTGTGGCGGCACACGTCAAGCGCGAGGCCGAGCACCCGGCGGGTCTCGCCGGGCGCGATGATCCCGTCGTCCCACAGCCGTGCGGTGGCGTAGTAGGGGCTGCCCTGCACCTCGTACTGCTCGCGGATCGGCGCGCGGAACGCTGCCTCGTCCGCAGTGCTCCACGGTTCGCCGCGCGTGGTGCGCTGCTCGCGCTTGACCGTCGCCAGCACCGAGGCCGCCTGTGCGCCGCCCATCACCGAGATCCGGGCGGCGGGCCAGATCCACAGGAACCGGGGCGCGTAGGCGCGCCCGCACATCGAGTAGTTGCCCGCACCGAATGAGCCGCCGATGATGACCGTGAGCTTGGGCACGCGGGTCGTGGCGACCGCGGTCACGAGCGCCGCCCCGTGCTTGGCGATGCCGCCGGCCTCGGCCTCGCGACCCACCATGAACCCCGCGATGTTCTGCAGAAACACCAGCGGCACGCCGCGCTGGTCGCACAGCTCGATGAAGTGGGCACCCTTCAGCGCGCTCTCGCTGAAGAGCACGCCGTTGTTGGCGATGATGCCCACCGGGTGGCCGTGGATGCGGGCGAACCCCGTGACCAGGGTGGCACCGAACTCGCGCTTGAACTCGTGAAACGCGCTCCCGTCCACCAGGCGCGCGATCACCTCGCGCACCTCGTACGGCTCGTTCACGTCGACGGGCAGCACACCATCGAGCTCGTCCTCGGGCGCCGCGGGCGGGGCGCTCGGCGCAAGCGCCCAGGCCGGCGGGTGCGGCGGCGGCAGCGTCGCGACGATGTCGCGCACGATCTCGAGGGCATGCTCGTCGTTCTCGGCAAGATGGTCGGCCACCCCGGAGACGCGCGCATGCAACTCGCCCCCGCCCAGCTCCTCCGGCGTGACGATCTCGCCGATGGCGGCCTGCACGAGCGGCGGCCCGCCGAGGAAGATGGTGCCCTGGCCGCGCACGATCACCGTCTCATCGCTCATCGCGGGTACGTACGCCCCGCCGGCGGTGCACGAGCCCAGCACGGCCGCGATCTGCGCGATCCCCTCCGCCGACATCCGGGCCTGATTGTAGAAGATCCGGCCGAAATGCTCCCGGTCGGGGAAGACCTCGTCTTGCAACGGCAGGTAGGCACCCCCGGAGTCCACCAGATACACGCACGGCAGTCGGTTTTCGCGCGCGATCTCCTGTGCGCGCAGGTGCTTCTTGACGGTCAGCGGAAAGTAGGTGCCGCCCTTGACGGTGGGGTCGTTGCAGATCACGAGCACCTGGCGCCCGTGCACGAGCCCGATCCCGGTGATGAGCCCGGCGCCCGGCGCCTCGTCGTCATACAGGCCGTTCGCGGCGAGCGGCGAAAGCTCGAGGAAGGGACTCCCCTCGTCGAGCAGGCGGGTCACCCGCTCGCGCGGCAACAGCTTGCCACGCGCGAGGTGGCGCTCCCGCTGCGCCTGGGGCCCGCCCGCCGCCGCGTCGGCGATGCGCCCGCGCAGCCCGTCGGCAAGGGCACGCTGCGCTCGTTGCCGCGACTGAAACACCGTGGATGCCGCATCCACCGCGCTGCGCAGAATCTCCATCTTCGTCTCCGTCGACGTGCCGCCGGATTCGCTGGTGCCCTGCGCTGCCGCCGAGAAATGTGACGGTGCGTGTGTCACGAACGCAGCGAACCTCGCGAACCTGGTTAGGATCCACTAACTGAATTCAGCGTACGACCGGGGCGACGAAAGGGCAATGGTGCCGGCATGGCGGAGGCGGGAACCGCGCGCGAGCGGGGCAAGGCCGACCGCACCGCGGCGCTGCTGGCCGCCGCGACAACCCTGTTCGCGGAGCGCGGCTTTGCCGGCGTGAGCATGGAACAGCTGGGCGCCGCGGTGGGGATCAGCGGTCCGGCCGTGTATCGGCACTTCGCCAACAAGCAGGCGGTGCTCGCCGCCGTGCTGCGTCAGGTGAGCACGATGCTCCTCGACGGCGGGCAGCGGGTGCGCTCGAGCACCGAGGCCGTCGACGAACAGCTGCGATTGCTCGTCGCGTTTCACGTCGATTTCGCGCTCGATTCGACGGATGTGATTCGCGTGCAGGATCGCGATCTCGCAAGCCTCGGCGCCGAGGCGCGGCACGAGGTGCGGCGGATCCAGCGCGAGTACGTCGAGCTGTGGGTGGGCGTGCTTCGCGGCCTGCACCCCGACGAATCCGCCGAGCGCCTGCGCATCCGCGCGCACGCGGGGTTCGGCCTGATGAACTCGACCCCGCACAGCGCGCGTGGCGCGGGCGTCGCGCCCGCCACGGCGCAGGTGCGCAGCGTCCTCCAATCGCTCGCCCTCGCCGCGCTGCGTGACCGCTGAGGGCTCTCGGCTGAGCGGCCACGCCGACCCGTCATTCGTATACTTGGCGGGTGACGGACGATGCGCGCCCCCTGCCCGATGACGCCGACACGGGCGCGGTCCGTGCTGCGAGCGAACGCCCGGCGGCTGATGCGAGCGATGCCCCGGGTGCGACACCGGTGACCTCCCGCCGCGGCTTCTTGCGCGCCGGGGGCCTCGGCCTGGCCGGGCTTGTCGTCGGCGGCGCCGCGGGTGCTGCCGCCGGCGCTGCGATCGGGCACTCGCGCGGGGTCGAGGAAGGCCGTGACGAGTTCGTCGCCGAGAACGTCGATCGCGTGCCCGGGTTCGAGCACATCGTCGTGTTGATGGGCGAGAACCGCTCGTTCGACAACATGCTGGGTTGGCTGTACACCCCGGACACGCTCCCCAAGGGCGCCTCGTTCGAGGGCCTCGCGTTCGGCAGCTACGCCAACGCGGCGCCCGATGGTCGCATGGTGGCCGCGCATGTGTATGACGGCGAGACCGACACCGTGATGGGACGACCGAACCCCGACCCGGGCGAGGAGTTTCCGCACGTGAACACGCAGCTGTTCGGCACCGTGGATCCGGCCGGGAACGCCAAGCTCTACGCCGAGCATATGGAGCATCCCTTCAACACCCCACCGGCGGGCCAGGCGCCCACGATGGACGGCTTCGTGAAGGATTACCACATCAACTACGAGCGGCTGTTTCACGGGAAATCCCCGAACACCGCCGAGGGCGACCAGATCATGGGCGGCTTCTCCCCCGAGATGCTGCCCGTGCTGTCGACGCTCGCCCGGGAATTCGCCGTCTTCGACAACTGGCACTGCGCCGTGCCATCGCAGACGTACTGCAATCGCTCGTTCTTCCACGCATCCACCTCGCACGGATTCGTGACGAACAAGGGCGGCGGCGGGTACGACAAGTGGCTGAACGCCGAGCCGTCGCCGACCATCTTCAACCGCCTCGAGGAGGCCGGCCGCACCTGGCGCGTCTACTACGACGAGCTGCAGCTCATCTCGATGACCGGCATGATCCACACCCCGGTCCTCGAGCAGTACTGGCGCACCGAACACTTCGCGACGATGGACCAGTTCTACAAGGACGCGCGCGAGGGAACGCTGCCCGATTACGCCTTCATCGAGCCGCGCATGGTCTACAACCACAACGATTTCCATCCCCCGTTCGGCTCGCTGCACGAGAGCATGGTGGATGGCGAACTGGTCGCCAACAGCGCGATCTCTGATGTGCGCGCCGGTGAGGCGCTCGTGAACTCGGTGTACACCGCAATCAAGACGAGCGACACCGCCACCGGCTCGAACGCGCTGAACACGCTGCTGCTGATCACCTTCGACGAGCACGGCGGCACCTACGACCACGTGCCCCCGCCCTCCGCGACGCCCCCACATGCCGATGCCCCCGCGGGCGAGATGGGATTCACCTTCGATCGCCTCGGGGTGCGGGTGCCGGCCATCGCGATCTCGGCCTACACGCGCGCCGGCACCGTCGTGAACGAGCAGATGCACCACGGTTCGCTGATCGCGACGCTCACGCGGCAGTACGGCCTCGTGCCGTTGACGGCGCGGGATGCCGGTGCCAACACCCTCGACCACGTGATCAACCTCGACCGGCCTCGCGATCCGCGCACCTGGCCCACGCCGACCCCGCAGTACCTCCCGCCGAACCCGCAGGCCGACGCGCCGCACCCCGGCAACGCGCACAAGGACAAGCCGCTCAGCCCGCCCGGGAGCGGTTTGGTGGGCATGTTGCTCGCCCGGTACGGCACCCCGGCTGAGCAGGCGCGCGGCGCCGAGACCTATGCCGACGCATACGAGGCGCTGCACAAGTACGGCGAGGGGCTGTTCGGGGTGCAGCGCTAGGCTCCCCCGCCCCCGGCAACACATATGGCCCCGGAAATCCGGGGCCATTCGTGTGAGCGCTCAGGCGGGAGGCTGCGCGCTGGGATCAGCCCTGTGCCCGGCGATTCGTCCGTGCGCCGCCGCGCGAGCCGCCGACGGTGTCGCCCACCCGGATGCCGCGCGAGTGCCCCTGGGCACCGCTTCGTCCCTGGCCGCCTGCGCGGCCCTGACCGCCTGTGCGGCCCTGGGCCACACGCTCCCCGCCCTGCGCGGCGCGCGCGGGGCGCTGCCCCTCGCGGGCCGGGCGCTGGCTGTCGCGCGATCCCTCGCCGCCGCCGCGGGCGGCACGCTTGCGCTGTGCGTTGGCTCCCTGCGAGCGTCCGCCGCCCTGCGGCTTGGTCTCGCGAGGTGCGGGCGTGACGTGATCAGCCTTCGGCCCGACCAGGGCGATGACCGCCGCCGCGTCCTCGGTCACGGGCGTCGCGGTGACCGTGATCGCGGCCTTGCGCAGCAGCGACAGGGTGTCGGAGCGCTGTGCGGGCAGCATCACCGTGACGACATCGCCTGCGCTGCCGGCGCGCGCCGTGCGTCCCGAACGGTGCAGGTAGGCCTTGTGCTCCATCGGCGGATCGACGTGCACGACCAGTGCGACGTCGTCGACGTGCACACCGCGGGCCGCGACATCCGTCGCCACCAGCACCTTGACCGAGCCATCGCCGAAGGCGGCGAGGTTGCGGTCGCGCTGCGGCTGCGAGAGGTTGCCGTGCAGGTCGACGGCGGGGATGCCCGATTCGGTCAGCGAGCGAGCGAGCTTCTTGGCCTGGTGCTTGGTGCGGGTGAAGAGGATCCGGCGGCTGCGGCCGGAGGCGAGCGCCGTGATCAGGCGCTTCTTGCTCTCGGCGTCGGCCGTCTCGAACAGGTGGTGCGTCATGTCGGCGACGTGCGAGGTGGCCTCGTCGACCGAGTGCATCACCTCGTTCTGCAGGAAGCGGCGCACCAGCTTGTCGACGCCGTTATCGAGCGTGGCGGAGAACAGCAGGCGCTGGCCGCCGGTGGGCGTCTTGTCGAGGATGCGCGTGACCACCGGCAGGAAGCCGAGATCGGCCATGTGGTCGGCCTCGTCGAGGATCGTGATCTCGACGGCGTCGAGGGTCACGAAGCCCTGCTTCATGAGGTCCTCGAGGCGCCCCGGGCACGCCACGACGATATCGACGCCGGCTTTGAGCGCGTCGACCTGACGCTTCTGGTTCACGCCGCCGTAGATGGTGGTGCTCTTCAGGCCGTATGCGTCGGCGAGGGGGCGGATGACCTCGTCGATCTGGTTGGCGAGCTCACGGGTGGGCGCGAGCACGAGCGCGAGCGGGCGGCCGGCGCGTCGCTTGCCCCCGGCCAGCGCGCCGCCGAGGCGCGCGACCATGGGGAGGGAGAAGGCGAGGGTCTTGCCCGAGCCCGTCTTGCCGCGGCCGAGCACATCGCGTCCGGCGAGGGTGTCGGGCAGGGTGTCGAGCTGAATCGGGAAGGGTTCGGTCTTGCCCTGCGCCGCGAGCACGCGCACGAGCGGTGCGGGAACGCCGAGCGAGGCGAAGGAAGGAGTCTGAGCAGTCATGCGGTGAGTGTCTTTCGGGCATGCGCCACCGCCCGCGCATGCGCGGACAACCTCGCACAACGGTGGCGCACGTACGTGGCCCCGGGCGTGATCGCGGTGGGAGTGTGGCGAAGGCGCCGGACGGCGCATCCGTTCGCCGTGAGAAGTGTGCAGGAATCCGCGCACTTCGCTTTGCAGCGGGGGTGCGGGCCTCTTGGTGCGTTCTGACGACGCAAGCGAACCGAGACCGGTCCGACAGGTGATCATGAGCTTAGCGGATGCCGCTGGGCGGAGCCTGAACGGTGCCCCGGCCGGGCGCGTCGCCGCGCCCCTCTCGCCCTCACCCCTCTCGCCCTCACCCCAGGAGCAATGCACGCCCCGGCTCGCGAAGCACATCGCCCACATCGCGCAGGAAGGCGGCGGCCTGCGCACCGTCGACAAGGCGGTGATCGAAGGCGAGCGTGAGCGTCATGACGTCGCGGAGGGCGATCTTGCCGCGGTGCTCCCACGGCCGGCGCAACACGGCACCCATCGCGAGGATCCCGGCTTCCCCGGGATTGAGGATCGGCGTGCCGCCTTCCATGCCGAGCGCGCCGATGTTCGTGATGGTGAAGGTGCCGCCGCGCAACGCCGCGGGGTGACTGCGCCCGGCGCGGGCGGTCTCGGTCAGCTCGGCCAGTGCATCGCGCAGCTCGGGCAGCGTCATCCGGTCCGCATCCTTGATGTTGGGCACGATGAGCCCGCGCTCGGTCGCCGCGGCAATGCCGAGGTTGACGAAATGCTGCTCGATGACCTCGCCTGCCGCGGCGTCCCACCGCGCGTTCAGGCTCGGTGTTCGGGCAAGCGCCAGGCACACCGCCTTCGCCGTCAACACGAGAGGGCCGA
>JAGQTK010000092.1 GCA_020439065.1 Microthrixaceae bacterium | reverse complement strand
GTAGCTGGCTGGCCGGGTCGAGTCGTCGAACACGGTGACCAGCACCCGGGTCGGGTTGCCGTCGGCCTCGACCAGCCCCAGCTCGAGCAGGCCCGCGAACAGGCGGTCGACGCCCAGGCTGATGCCGACCGCGGGTTCGGACGCGCCGCCGAACATGCCCAGCAGGTCGTCGTAGCGCCCGCCCGACATCACCGAGCCCAGCGACTCCGACGCGGTGAGGAAGGTCTCGTAGATGGTGCCGGTGTAGTAGTCGAGGCCGCGCGCGATGCTCAGATCGACCTCGACCTTGTCGCGCACGCCCAGCTCGGCGGCCAGCTGCAGCAGCGTGTTCAGCTCCTCGGCGCCCTTCTGCCCGACCTCGCTGTCGGCGAACCAGTCGCTGAGGGTCGCGGGATCGAGGCCCAGGAACTCGAAGATGCCGTCGGCGGCCTCGGCCGACAGGCCGTTCTCCTTCTGCAGCAGCGCCCGCACGGCCTCTTCGCCGATCTTCGGCAGCTTGTCGACCGTGCGCAGCACCGCCATCGCCGGCTCGCCCTCGGCGATGCCCAGCCGCGCCAGCAGGGCCGTCAGCAGCTTGCGGTTGTTCACCCGCAGCACGAAGTCCTCGACGCCCAGCGCGCGCAGCACCGCCGCGCCCACCGCCAGGCACTCGGCGTCGGCGGTGAGATCGGCGCAGCCGACGATGTCGACGTCGCACTGCACGAACTCGCGGAAGCGCCCGCGCCCCGGCTTCTCGGCGCGCCACACCGGGGCGATCTGGTAGCGCTTGAAGGGCTTGGGCATCTGCGGGTTCATGCCCACCACCCGCGCCAGCGGCACCGTCAGGTCGTAGCGCAGCCCCAGGTCGGAGAGCCGAGACGGCTGGTCGGCCGCCGCGGCGATGGCCTCGGCATCCAGCCCGCGCTTCAGGACGTTGAACGCGAGCTTCTCGTTGTCGCCGCCGATGCCGGCGTGCAGGCGGTCGTAGTCCTCCATGACCGGGGTCTCGATCTCGTCGAACCCGTGCGCGCGGTACCGCTCGCGGATGACGGCGAGCACGCGCTCACGACGGGCCTTGTCGGCGGGGAGGAAGTCGCGCATGCCGCGCGGCGGGTTCACAGATGCCACCCCGTCAGTATTCCAGGTCGCCTTCCGGCGCCGGTCCCGCGGGGGCGTGTGCAGAACTCCTCCGATCCGAGCCGATCAGAGCCGTGGCGACGATCACACGAGCCGACCCGCGACGAATCGGAGGAGTTATGAACGCTCGGCGCCGCGCACATCGCCCTCGAGCGTGCGGATCGCGCCGCGCAGGGCCCGGTCAGCGTCCCACCCGCGCTCGCGCGCGAGCGCGACGAGTCCGAGCAGCGCCTCCCCCAGCTGCGCCTCCGACGCAGACGCAGCGTCGGCCGGAGTGCGGACGACGCCGACCTGCGCGGCGCGGCCGAGGAGCTTGTCTGCCAGCGCGAGCGCCGGCATCCCGAGCGAGACCCCGTCGAGCACGCTCGTGCGCTCGCGCTTCTCGGCCGCCTTCGCGGCGTTCCAGTGCACGAGCACCTCTTCCGGCGTCGCGGCGGTCTCGCCGGCGAACACGTGCGGATGCCTCCGTACCATCTTCTCGGCCATCTCGCCCGCGACGTCGTCGATGTCAAACGGCGCCTCGGGATCCCGCGAGGCGATCTCGGCGTGAAAGAGCACCTGCCACAGCAGGTCGCCGAGCTCCTCTCGCAGCTCGGCGCGCGAGCCCGACTCGATGGCGTCGATGAGCTCGTGGCTCTCCTCGATCAGGTACGGCACCAGCGCCTCGTGCGTGATCTCCTGTGTCCACACGCACCGCTCGCGCACCTCGTGCATCACCTCGGCGGCGCGGCCAAGCGCCGCATGCGCCGACCCGTCCGATCCGGGTTCGTCCACCGCGTGTGCGCCGCTCATCAGGCCAGCCTACGCCGCCTACTCCCCCGCGAGCCCGCCCAGCAGGTGCCCGAACGAGCGGCCCTGCCCGAGGTACGACTCGGGGTCGAAGGGATCGAGCGCGGGCGTGGCGGCATCGCGCGCGAGCACGGCCGTCGCGAGCTCCCGCGCGGCGCGGTCGATGCGATCCGCCAGCGGCGAGGCGGCCACGCCCTCCTCCCCGGAGTGGCCCCAGTCGTTCGATGCCGCGAACACGCCGGTCGAGACCGGTGCCGCGTGCAGATAGGTGAACAGCGGGCGAATCGCGTAATCGATGGCAAGCGAGTGCCGCGAGGTGCCCGCGTTCGCGCCGAGCAGCACCGGCATGCCCGTGAGCGCGTCGGGGTCGATCACATCGAGGAAGGATTTGAACAGCCCGCTGTAGCTGGTCGCGAAGATCGGCGTGACGGCGATCAGCGCGTCGGCCGAGACGACCGTGTTGATGGCCGACTCGAGCGCCGGCGACGGGAAGCCCATCAGCAGGTTGTTCACCACATCGTGCGCGTGATCGCGCAGCTCGATCACATCGAACGTCGCGCCCACCCCCGACGCCTCGAGCTCGCGGCCGACCGCCGCGCTGAGCCGGTCCGCCAGCAGCCGCGTGGTCGAGGGGTTGCTGAGACCGGCGGTGATGACCGCGATGCGACGCTCGTTCATCGGGCACCTGCCTCGAGCCCGAAGGCCGCGCCCGGCTGTGCGGCCTGCGCGTGGGCGGTGGATGCCTCGGCGGTCGCGCCCTCGCGAGCACGCGCACCACCGGGCGTCGGCAGCGTGCCCTCACGGGCCTGGGCGACGCGCGACGCGAAGGTCGGGGCATCCGGCACCGAAGCCGGGCGCCCCACCGCCATCTCGCGACGCAGCACGGGCACGACCTCCTCACCGAGGATGTCGAGCTGCTGCAGCACGGTCTTCAGGGGCAGGCCTGCGTGGTCCATGAGGAACAGCTGGCGCTGGTAGTCGCCGTAGCTCTCACGCATCGCGGCATAACGGTCGATGACCTGCTGCGGGCTGCCGACGGTCAGCGGGGTCATCTCGGTGAAGTCTTCGAGGCTCGGGCCATGCCCGTAGACGGGGGCGCTGTTGAAGTAGGGGCGGAACTCCCGCACCGCGTCCTGCGAGTTGGCCGCCATGAACACCTGCCCGCCCAGACCGACGATCGCCTGCTCGGCGGTGCCGTGACCGTAGTGCTCGAAGCGCTGGCGATACAACCCGATCAGGCGCTGGTAGTGCTCCTTGGGCCAGAAGATGTTGTTCGCGAAGAAGCCGTCGCCGTAGTAGGCGGCCTGCTCCGCGATTTCGGGGCTGCGGATCGAGCCGTGCCAGACGAACGGCGCCACGCCGTCGAGGGGTGCGGGCGTGGCCGTGAAGCCCTGCAGCGGCGTGCGGAATCTGCCCGACCAGTCGACGACCTCCTCGTGCCAGAGCCGGTAGAGCAGTTCGTAGTTCTCGATCGCCAGTGGGATCCCCTGCCGGATGTCTTTCCCGAACCAGGGATACACGGGCCCGGTGTTGCCGCGCCCCATCACGAGATCGACGCGGCCGTCGGCGATGTGCTGGAGGGTCGCGTAGTCCTCGGCGATGCGCACCGGGTCGGTCGTGGTGATCAGCGTCGTGGCGGTCGACAGGATGATCCGCTCGGTCTTGGCGGCGATGTAGCCGAGGAGGGTCGTGGGCGCGCTGGGCACGAACGGCGGGTTGTGGTGCTGGCCGATCGCGAACACATCCATCCCCACCTCCTCGACCTTCTGCGCGATCGTGAGGATGTCCTTGATGCGCTCGTGCTCGCTCGGGGTCCGCCCCGTCGTGGGGTCGCGCGTCACATCCCCCACGCTGAAGATGCCGAACTGCATGCCCGCCCAAGTGGTCTCGCTCACCGTCTTACCTCCTCGTGAAAATATATATGCATCTGAATGTACTGGGTGTAACGGGGCTCCCCCGAGAATATTCCCCGTGCCGCCTTCCGGCGTTCGTCGCCCGCACCATGACCCGGTAGGCGGTCGCTCCCGTGCCGGACACGGCGCCATGCTGGCCATTCGTGGCGCAGCGGGCTACATTGGCCAGCAATCGCACGATGCGTGCGCCGCAAGACACAAGGACGTGCATGCCATGCGACAACACCCGATGCGACGTGCCGTGGCGCTGTTCGCCGCCGTGACCACCCTGTTCGCCACGTTCGCGCTCTCAGCGCCGCTCGCAGCTGTGGCAGATGTGCCCACGCCTGCGGTGAGCACGCCGTTCCAAGCACCGCTGTGCGCGGGCGATACCGATTCCGACCCGGCCGACCAACAGGGCGTCATCGTCCCCGATGCCACCCTGGTGTTCGGGCAGCGACTCGCCGCCTACAACGCCGGCCGGATCGTGCCACTGTACGACGCATTCGGCGGCACGGTCCTGATCGACAGCGCAGGCACCGTTCGGCCGAATGCGGCAAGCTACCCCCCGCTGTGCGGCACTCGCTACGTCGAGTCGGCAGGCAGTGCCGTCTCGGAATGGATGTTCTGCACCGACCGTGACGCGCAGCCATGCGGAGACACGGATGCGGCGGGCAACCTCGTGGACGGCACGGGCACTGTCCTGAACCCGATGACCTCCCTGGCCGGCAACCCGAAGCTGGATGCCGCGCAGGAGAAGCTCATCGCCTACCTCATCCAGCATGGGCACAGCTACGCCGGCGTCGGCGATCAGTTGTGGGGTGGGGTGATCGAAGCCCGCGCCGACGGGACGACCGATACGCGAAACGCGCTGCAGACGCTCGTGTGATGCATCAGCGACCCGGCCACGTCGCCTTCCGACTTCGCCACCACCTGCGACAACAACCTCCCCGCGACCGAGCAGGCCCGCCTTCTCGCCCTGATCCCCGACGCCCCCGAGCTGGTCCTCGGCGTGGGCGCGAGCGCGGACGAGGTCCCGCTCGGAACCGGTCCCATCGAGTATCGACTGCGCACCAACGTGTACAACCAGCCCATCACGATCGCCACCGGCGGCACGGCGGGCGCCGCGTGGAGCGTCTGCGCCGGGGACGCGAGCCTGGTCGGCGGCACCCTGGTCGTGCACGCCACGGATCCCACGGCATCCAGCACGATCGTGTTGTGCGCGGAAGCCACGGCGGTCGGCACGGCGACGGTGAACCTCAGCGTGTCGCCACCGTCGACCGAGCACATCGGCTGGTCGCAAAGCCAGAACCCGGGCCTGACGCCGCCGTGTCAGGTGTACGCAACCTTCCACTCGGTCGACATGCTCGTGCTCACCGCGAGCGCCGACGCGAGGTTTGTGGCCGCTCCCGCACCGGGGCCGAACCCGGGCGGCGGGGATGCGGGCGACGGGGACCCGGGCGGCGAGAACAACGGGAACACCGGGGCCGGCGGCACGCTGGCCGCCTCCGGCGGGGAGGTGTCAGCCGGTGCGCTCGCGCTTGCGCTCGGCGCGCTCCTGGCGGGCGCGGCGCTGATCGCCGCGCGGCGACGGGCATCGGTGTAAGGCGCGCGACCGCGCGGCGCAGCCGCGGGTTCGCGCCGCGCAGGCCCGGGTAACCTGTACCCCGATGCATCCCACCAGCACGAACCAGCAAACCCCACCCGCGGTGCCGCCGCGCCCGCGCACGCCATTCTGGGACAACGTGCGCTTCGCGTGCATCGTGCTCGTCGTCGTCGGGCACGCCGTGCAGCGACTCGCGCAGGACTCCGATGCGGCGATGACGCTGTACATGCTGATCTACGCCTTCCACATGCCGGCGTTCGCGATCATCAGCGGCTACTTCTCGAAGGGCGATGCGCCGAACCGGCAGCGGATGGCGCGTCTGCTCACCGACATCGTCCTGCCCTACGTGCTCTTCGAGGCGATCTGGTCGGTGACCAAGCTGCTTGTGGAGGGGCACGAGAACTTCAACTTCACCAAGCCCTCATGGACGCTGTGGTTTCTGCTCGCCCTCGCCATCTTCCGGCTGATCCTGCCCTACCTCGCGCTCCTGCGCTGGCCGCTGTTGTGGTCGCTCGTGGTGTCGATCGGTGCCGGCTACCTGCCAAACCTCGACAGCACGTTCGCCCTGAACCGCACGCTCGCGCTGCTCCCCTTCTTCGTGCTCGGCTGGTGGCTGCACGAACACGATGTCATGGCGCGTCTGCGACTGCTGGCTGCACGCCCCTGGTGGGTGCCGGTCGCCGCCCTGGCGATCATCGCCGCGGCCGCCTGCGCGCTGTGGTTCGGTCTCGACGGCTGGCAGGAGATGAGCCTGCGGCGCTGGTTCTTCTACGACAGCTCGTATGCGAGCCTCGGGAATCCGCAGTGGTGGGCAGGCGGCATCCGCCTCGTGCTCATCGTGATCGCGGTCGTGCTCTCGTGCGCGTTCGCCGCGCTCGTGCCCCTGCGCCACACCTGGTGGACGCACCTCGGCCAGTACACGATGTACGTCTACCTGCTGCACACCTTCGTGCTCTACCCGTTCCGCGAATCCGGGGCGCTGCGCGGTCTCGAGCCCGTGTGGCTGTGGCTGCCGCTCGTGGTATTGCTCTCGGTCGGCCTCGCCATCGTGCTTGCCAGCAAGCCCGTGCGCATCGTGTTCCGCGGCCTCGTGGAGCCGCGCGCGGCGTGGCTGTTCGCCGAGCGCGCGCTCGTCAGTCGGCGGCCGGCGACACCGGGCGCAGACTCCGAGCCGCCCGCACGATCCACACCACAAGCAGCGCGATGAGCACGCCCTCCGCCGCGATGTAGGCGTAGTGCAGGATCGACTCCCCCGGATCGATACCGGCGATCACCTGGTCGGAGCGGGCGTTCAGAAACGGCCGGATCACGAGCGTCTCGAGCACGAGCATGAGCGCCATCGCGCCGAGGAGGATGGCATCGACCCTGCGCACCCGTGGGCGGATCAGCGAGGCGGCGACCAGCACCACGAGCAGGAACCACCCGGCGATGCCGAGCGCGGTGAACATGATCCGCCCGATCCCGAGCCCGAGCGGTGTGGTGATGCCCGGCGCCGTGAACTTCAGCGGCGCCTCGATGAGCGAGAGCCCGATGATCAGCCCGAGCCAGAGCGAGGGAACGATGAGACGAAGCGTGGCGGCGGTGCGGTGCATGCCCTCACGCTACCCCGGTGTGAGATGACGCGCGGTGTCGTTGCATGACACCGCATGACGGCGCGGCTGGGGTGCGGCGCACGGCGGGCCTACCTTCGTTGCATGTCCGATTTCACGCTCCCCGTCCTTGACCTCTCCGAGCTCGATCAGGGCCCCGAGGCGGCCGAGCGCTTCCGCGAAGCCCTGCGCGGCGCGACCCACGATGTGGGCTTTTTCTATCTCACCGGGCACGGCGTGCCCGCGCAGCTGCAGGCCCGGCTGCTCGCGGTGGCGCGCGCGTTCTTCGCACTCCCCGAGGCCGCGAAGCTCGCGATCGAGAATGTGCACAGCCCGCAGTTCCGGGGCTACACCCGGGTGGGCGGCGAGCGCACACAGGGCGCGGTCGACTGGCGCGAGCAGATCGACGTGGGGCCCGAGCGCCCCGCTGTCACCGACCCCGCGGCGGCCGACTTCTGGCGCCTCGAGGGCCCCAATCTGTGGCCAGAGGACCTGCCCGAGCTGCAGGCGGTGCTCGCCGAGTGGGAAGCGCTGCTGCGCGGGATCGCAGAGCGCCTGCTGCGCGCGTGGGCCGAGTCGCTCGGCGCACCGGCTGACGCCTTCGAACCCGCCTTCGGCGCGCACCCCTCCACCCTCATCAAGGTCGTGCGCTACCCCGGCAAGGATGAGCCCAC
>JAGQTK010000091.1 GCA_020439065.1 Microthrixaceae bacterium | reverse complement strand
AGAGCGAGGCGACGAACTCCGCCAGGCGCACTTCGGGCGTCTGCGTAGCGGCCATCGGCTCAGCGTAGGCGTCGGGCGGCGTCAGGAGTCGGCGTATTGCGCCAGTTCCCTGGCGATGGTGGCCTTCCGGAGCAGAAACCTGCCCTCGTCCAACTTCTTTCGGCGCAACCAGCCGGTGACTTCGGCATTGCACTTGCTGGCGTTGCACGACCGGCACGCCGGCACCACGTTGTCGAGCGTGTACCGCCCGCCGCGGGAGATGGGCTGCACGCAGTCCTTCTGCAGGGTGCTGGCGAGGGATGCCTCGGCCTGGCCGCAGTACGCGCATCCGCCCCACATCGCGCAGAGCTTGGCCCATTCCTGCGCGGTCAGATCGTTGTCGGCGGCTGCGACTCGACGCGAACGACGCCGCGAGGCCCGTGCGCGGCGACTGTTACCGGGCGGCATTCGCTGCGCCCTGCGGTGTCTGCGGTGCCTGCGGTTGCTGGGCCGCCTGGGGTCGGGGCTCGCCGGCCGCCACCCGGCACTCGTTGCGGTCGTCGTCCCGCGAGGCAGTCATGGCTCCAGCCTAGGGAGCGTTCGTGCGAGGGAGCGCCGGCGCTCGCTCGGACGCACGCGCGCGAGCTGGGGCGGATCAGTTCGCTTGCTGCGGCGAGAGACCTTCGACCGTGTAGTCACGCGTGATGGCCTGTGTCGCCCTGCCCCACTCGCTCGTCGCAACGCGCGCCTGGTGTGCGGTGAACGCCGACGCATCGGTGAAGCGCTCCTCGACCCGCCAGGTGCGCGAGTCGCCGATTCGCGTGACCTCGAAGTGGAGGCACCCCGGCTCGGCGCGGGTGAGGGCGATGTGCTCGGGCAGGAACTTCACGACGAGCGCCTGCTCTGCCGCATCGCTGCATACGAGCTGCCCGGTCAATCGCACTTCAGTCATGGGCCGAGCATAGGGGTTCGGCCGGCGTCGCTTCGCAGGTCACGGCCTCACGGACCGCTGCGCGTGCGGATACCCTGGGCGGGTGAGTTCGCTGCCGACCGTCGATGCGTTCTGGGCGCAATGCCGCGCCGCGATTCCCGGTTTGCCTGAAGCAGCGCCGGAGGCGTGGGCGTTCGGCGCGACGCCAGCGCACGCCGACGAACTCTTGTCGCTCGTGCTCGCGGGCACGAAGACCGCCACCGCCTCACCGCTCTGGGACTTCGAGCACACGGGCGAGCCGCTGCCCGAGCCGGGCCTGTGGAACATCATCCTTGATGGGAGTGGGGCTGCGCGGGCGCTCCTGGAGACGGTCGCCGTCGAGGTGATTCCGTTCGATCGGGTGCCTGAGTCGCACGCCTTCGCCGAGGGGGAGGGTGACCGGACCTTGCGCAGCTGGCGCGAAGTGCACGAGCGCTACTGGCGCGCGTACGCCGAGCACGCTCGCGGCTTCGAACCCGATATGCCCGTCGTGTGCGAGCGGCTCCGCCTGCGATTCCCGCTTCCGGGAAGCTAACGGCCGCATCCAGCATCCAGCATCCAGCATCCAGCATCCAGCATCCAGCACGCAGCGTGCAGCCGGCCTCTCGGCGTGCGCTGCCCGACTCCCGCCGTGCGCAGCCGGCCTCTCGCCGTGCGCTGCCCGACTCCCGCCGTGCGCAGCCGACTTCCCACCGTGCGCAGCCGGCCTCCCACCGTGTGCCGCCCTGCGTGCGCACCCTGCCGCCCGGCAAGCCTGAGTGGCCGGCGCGATGTCGAACGATCAGAACGGCGGCGGGGCGTCGGCGGAGGTGGTATTCGCCGAGGCGAGCCAGTCGTTCCAGTCGGCCTCGGGTTTGAACATCACCGTGCTGACGGGAAGGTCGGTATGCACCTTGCCCGTCGGGCTGGTCCATTCGAGCACGCCTCCCGGTTTCTGCACCACCGTCCACGCGCTGGCGTGCTTCATTGTGTGATGTCGGCGGCAGAGGTGGGCGAGATTGTCTGCACGGGTCTCGCCGCCGAGGGCATAGTCCACGGTGTGATCAAGATCGGTCCGGTGCACGGGCAAGCGGCAGCCTGGGAAACGGCAGTGCTGATCGCGCACACGAAGTGCGCGCTTGAGGTCGGCGTTGGGTGTGTATCGGTCGACCGCGAGCACCGCCCCCGTGACCGGATGGACGAGCACCCGGTCCCAGCCCGGGGTGGCCCCGGCGATCAGGCGGGCCGTCGCCGCATCGATCGGACCGGCCCCGGCGAGAGTGGCTGGGTGGTCATTGCGCCCCATCAGCGTGAGCATTGACACGGTGATCTGCACGCGGCCCTTGATCTCACCCAGCGCGGTGGTGCCGGAGTGCGCGGTGGGGGTGCCGGCGAGGCAGAGTTCGAGGAACGCATCGGCGCACACCTCGTTCACGGTGCGCACGTCTTCGGCTTGGCCCTCGTCATCGCCCGCGACATCGGTCCTGGCCCTGGCTGCCCGCCCGAATCCGGCGCCCGCACCCGCGGTCCGGCGTGCGCGGCGAGGCCCGCGCGCGTCGATCACGCTGTGTGCCATCTCGATGAGCCGGTCTCGCACCGCATGTGCAAACACCGTCGGCACCGTGGCGATCAGCTCGGACATCCCATCCGTCAGGTCAACGATGCGCACGCCGCGGCCCGCAGCCGCCGTCGCGTGTCGCTCTGCGAACGTCCGCCCATCCACCCGGGCGGCGACCACGCCGGCCAGGTGCCGGGTGCGGCCGGGCGTCTCGCGCTCCGCGATCGGGACGATCTCGGCTTCGTAGTCAGCACGTGCCTGCGCGTCGGGAAGGTTCGCGCCCGCGCGGGCGATCGCATCGGCGTGCGCTGCGGAGATCCGTGCAGCGCGCAGCGACGCGTGCGTCGCCGGGAACTCGTGCACCAGCCGCGGTGCCTCGTTGAGCTCGCGTTCCACGGTGCGATCGCTGATTCGCAAGCCGGTGGCGAGCTGGGCCGAGATCGATCGGTAGGGCATTTCCAGGGACCGGCTGTTTCGCTCACCACGGGACGAAGCGTCGGCGGCGATCTGCGCAGCCCTGCACATCAGCTCGGCCCGCCGCGCTTTCCAGGTGCTCACGTCTGCTTCACCCTCGATCAGCTCGGCCTCGATCTCGCGCATCTGCGCTCGCTCGTTCGCGTTGAGTTCCGGGTGCGACCCGGCGGCGAACGAGCCATCTTCCACGCCCGGGGTGGGCGTCGGCGTCGACGCCGGAGCCGGCTCGCGCTGCCCAGTGGAGGATGCTCGGAGGCCAAGGGGACGCGCCCCGTGCGAAGCGTGACGCGGCGCGAGCGCGGCGCCGGATGCGACCGTCTCGCGCGCCTGCGCGCCTCGGGTATCGACACTGCCCTCGGTGGGATTCATGATGCTATTGTCTCAGCACCCTCAGACATTCACACGAGAAACCAGCGAGTGTGGATAGGCGGGATGCGAAGATAACTTCGGGAGAAGAGGTGCTTGGCGGCACCCGCACCCGCACCCCAACCCCTACATACTCGGCTTCCACCCGAGGGCCGGCGCGACGTACCGCGCGAACGACTCCACCACCCGCAGGTTGAACTCGACACCCAGCTGGCTCGGAATCGTCAGCATCAACGTGTCGGCGGTCTGGATCGCAGCATCCTGGAGCAACTGCTCCACCAGCACGTCCGGCGCCGCGGCGTACGTCTTGCCGAACGTCGAGCGCAGGCCGTCGATGATGCCGATCTGATCGCCGTCTTGGCGGCCGCCGAAGTACATCTGCTCTTCGGCCGTCGTGATCGGGAAGATGCTCCGGCTGACCGAGGTGCGCGGCTCACCGGGATGCCCCGCCTCGCGCCATGCGGCGCGAAACGCGTCGATCTGCTCGGCCTGCAGGATGTCGAACGGGCGCCCGTCGGCCGAGGTGAGGAGGGTCGACGACATGAGGTTGACGCCCATGCGGCCCGCCCACTCGGCGCTGTCGCGGTTGCCGGCGCCCCACCAGATGCGCGAGCGCAGCCCGGGGGAGTGCGGCTCGATCGGCTGGAGCCCCGGGGTCCCGCCGAACGGGCTCGTCGGGTCACCCTCGGCCATGCCCTCGCCCTCGATCGCGCGCAGGAAGGTCTCGAAGTGCGCGCGGGCGATGTCGGCGCCGCGCGGATCGGTCGACCCCGTGTAGCCGAACGCCTCGTAGCCGCGAATCACCGACTCGGGTGAGCCGCGGCTGACGCCGAGCGCGAGTCGCCCGTCGCTGATCAGGTCGACCGCCGCCGCCTCCTCGGCGAGATACAGCGGGTTCTCGTATCGCATATCGATCACCCCGGTGCCGATCTCGATGCGCTTCGTGCGCGCCGCGATCGCCGCCAGCAGCGGCATCGGCGAGGCCTGCTGTCGCGCGAAGTGGTGCACGCGGAAGTACGCGCCGTTCACACCGAGCTCATCCATCCCCTGTGCGAGGTCGATCGCCTGATGGAGTGAGTCGCGCGCGGTGAGCTCACGGCCGCCGCCGAGCGGGCCGTAATGACCAAACGAGAGGGTTCCGAATCGTTGCATATTCAGTCCAATCATCCGCTCGGCAAATCTATTCCGTTGAATGGATGCCGCGGCAACGCCCGCGCCAACACCGCGGATGCCGGAGCCCACGCCCCGCACAAGCGCCGATGCCGCGAGCCTACTCGCGCCGCTCGTGCCGCACAGGCTTCAGCCGCTCCGGCGCATCCGAGGCATCCACGAACTCGGCGCGGAAGGTGCCCTCGTAGCCGAACAGGAACCCGAACACCCGGTTGCGCACCGCGAGCCGAACGCGAAACTGCCCGGTCGCCTCGTCGTACGACTCGCGCAGCTCCGCCCGTCCGCTGCACAGCATCGGGAAGCGAAACGCAAGCGGGCCTTCATAGAAGCGCTGCGCCCCGGAGCGCAGGAGGAAGCTGCCATCGGGCTCTGCGCGCAGCTCGAGATCGACGGCGAGGTGCTGATGCGTGCCGAGATAGTCGACGATGTGCCCATCGCGCGAGCTGCGCACCATCGTCGCATCGAAGCGGCGCTGCGCACGGGCCATGCGATATTCGCGCACGAAGGTGATGGTCTCGCGGCCGAACGGGTCGCGATACGGGTAGTTGCCGATCGTGAACGGCACATCGGTGCCCACATCGGGCACGAGGATGTTGCGCAGGCGCCCGATCTGCAGGAACGGCACCGTCCACCACGGGCCGCGCTCGATGCGCGACATGACGCCGCGCCCGACGCACGCGTAGCCGGCCGCGAGCCCCACCCCGAAGCGGCGCTGCAGCATCGGGTGCAGACGAGCGAAGTCCTCACCCATCACCTCGGCGAACATCGAGGTGGGGGCGGGATGCGAATCCTGGGTCACGGCGCCTCCAGCGTGCGCAGGGTCGCGGGCGCGGCATCCATCACCCGGCGCCCACGTGCGTCGCGCACGCACCGCGCCGCCCGCGGGCGATCCCGCCGCCACACCCACAGCGCCGACCACAGCGGCCAACGCTCCGGCTCGATCCCGCGCTCGGCCCAGATGCGGAGGCGATCGAAGCTCCACGCGGTGAGCCACCCGATCAGGCGCCGCAGCAGGAGCCGATCCAGCAGGACGCCCCAGCGCGGCGCGTAGTCGTAGCCGGTCGTGAAGATCGTCGCGTCGCCGTCGGGCTCGTAGCGCCAATACCCGCGGCCTGCCCCGAGCGGCGAGAACCAGTCGTCGGTGTCGAAGCGCAGCGCCGACGTGCAGGTGCCGTCGGCGCGGTGGCGCTCCCCGATCGTCGTTCGTGTGCCGACGATGGTGTGCAGCGGCATCCGCAGCTCGTATCGAAAGCGCGTGCCGCCGCCCGGCAACGCCTCGGTCGGCGTGATCGAGGTGAACCGGCCGTCCCAGCGCGGGTGCTCGAGCGGGTTCTGGGTGAGTTCCCACACCCGATCCAGCGGCGCATCGATGCGGATGCGCACGAAGATCGGCCGGCTGCTCACCGTTCCATTGTGTCGGTCCGGCGCCCGCACGCCGAACACGCCGGCGCCCGCACGCCGAACACGCCGGCGCCCGCACGCCGAACACGCGGTCGAGTGGATGCCGCAGCCCGCCGCCGTGCTCCCGGCTGCTGCGCAGCGGCAGAGGGGGTCGGCATGATCGGCGAGCGGCTCGGCCAACGTCGCGAGTCGGCGGTTCGAGAGGGCGCCCGCGCGTGGGCACCGCACCAAGTGTTCACCCCGGATTCGCCGCGGTGTCGGTCGTGACGAAACTGCGCGTCACCTCGCGGCGATTGTCTGGCCACATCGCCGCATTGGCGAGATCCGCAGGACGAGGTTGTGTCCGCTGTTTGAAAGGAACCGCATGCGCTCGCGTGCCCTCATCGGTCTTGGCGCCCTTACCGCCGGCGCCGCACTGATCCTCACCGGCTGCTCGGGTGCGGCGGGTGACTCGGCACAGGCCGCCGACGCCCCCCTCACGTTCGCTTCGGCGCCCCTCGGCGACGACCCCACGGCGCAGAACCCGATCAAGGTGCTCGTCGAGCTGATGGAGGAGGAGACGGGCCGCGAGGTCGAGGTCACCGATGTGCCCGACTACCTCGCGGTCGTCGAGGCGATTCGCGGCGGTCACGTCGACTTCGGCCTGATGAGCGGCTTCCCCTCCGCGCTCGCGGTCAACACCGGCGAGGTTGACGCGCTTGTCGCCTGGCCCGGCTCGCCCGACCCGGTCTCGACCTGCATCGTGCTCGAGGACTCACCGCTGAAGAGCCTCGACGACATCACGCCCGAAACGGTGATCGCCTTCGCCGACCCCGCCTCGAGCAGCGGCTACTTCATGCCGGTCTACACGCTCGATCAGGCGGGCCTGAAGAAGGACGTCGACTACAAGGCGATGTTCTCGGGTGGGCACGACATGAGCTTCATCGCCCTGGCGCAGGGGCAGGTGGATGTCGCGTGCACGGCCGTGATCATCGCCGAAATGTACGACAGCGACATGTTCCCGTTCTCGAAGGGCGAGACCCGCTCGATCGCGAAGAGCGAGTCGATGCCCGTGTCGACCACCATCCTCGTGAGCAGCAAGATGGGGCAGGAAAAGCGCGACATCCTCACCGCCGCGATCCCCGAGGTGTTCTCGGCGAAAAACGGTGAGGCCCTCGGTCCGCTGTTCGCAGGCACCCGCGGCGGCGAGGTCATGATCGAGCCCGGCAACGACATCTTCAAGCCCTTCGTTCGCATCGCCGACATCGCCGGCGTCGACATCTCGGACCTCGGATGATGCCCAGCACGCTCGAGGCGTCCGCCCGGGTGGTCGAGCCCACCACCGCCGAGCTGCGCGCCCACCTCCCGATCGTGTCGGTGCGCGAGCTGCGCGTCGCCTACACCGAGGGCGAGCTGGTGCTCGACGGCGTCGACCTCGACCTGTTCGCGGGTGAGACCGTCGCGCTGCTCGGCTCGTCCGGTTCGGGCAAATCGACGCTCATGAACAGCCTCACCGGCTTCGCGCCGATCACCTCGGGCAGCGTGCGCGTCGCCGGCTACGACGTCGCGAACCTCCAGCGCGGGCACCTGCGCGAGCTGCGCGCCAGCGCCGGGCAGGTGTTCCAGCAGTTCAACCTGATCGGGCGCCTGAGCGTGCTCACCAACGTGCTCACCGGCGCGCTGCACAGCGCCGGCCGGGCAAACCTCGTCGGCGGCTTCTCGAGGGCAGACCGGGTCCGCGCCATGGAGTTGCTCGACCGCGTCGGCATCGCGCACAAGGCCTCGGACCCGGCCCGCTCGCTCTCGGGCGGACAGCAGCAGCGCGTCGCCATCGCACGCGCCCTGATGCAGCAGCCCCGACTG
>JAGQTK010000090.1 GCA_020439065.1 Microthrixaceae bacterium | reverse complement strand
CATCACGAAAATGAGCAAGGTGCACAAGATCCACTCGCTCCCGGCGGATGCGCCGTGGCAGGGCGGGCTGCCGCCCGTCGGCTCGCCCGAGCACCCTCGGATGATCCGCGGCATCGACCGCGTGCTCGCGATCCAGCGACCGATCGTGCTCGCGCACCTGCGCAGCATCCGTCGCCGTCACCCCGAAGCGACCCCCGCGCAGATCATCCGCATGCTGGAGCGGCGCTACCTCGGTGCCGTCACGACCGGTGGTGCCGCGGTTGGCGCGACCGCGGTGGTGCCCGGGATCGGCACCGGGGTGACCCTCGCGCTCTCCGGTGCCGAGACGATTGGATTCCTCGAATCGACGGCGCTGTTCGCGCAATCCGTCGCCGAGGTGCATGGGATCGCCATCGAGAACCCCGATCGCGCCCGCGCGCTCGTGCTCACGCTGATGTTGGGCAAGGAAGGCACCGATCTGGTCGCGCAGCTTGCCGGCCAGGCGATCGGCAAGGGCGCCTCGCGTGACAAGTACTGGGGCACGCTGATCACCAAGACGCTGCCCCGCGCCGCCGTGGGCCCGCTCGTTGACCGCCTGAAGGCGGCGTTCATCCATCAGTTCGCGGTTCGCGGCGGCGCCTCCGTGCTCGGCAAGGCCCTGCCCTTCGGGATCGGCGCCGCGATCGGCGGCACCGGCAACCACGTGCTCGGTCGCCGGGTGCTCTCGGCCGCGCGGATCGCGTTTGACATCGCACCCGCGGTGCTGCCACCAGAGCTGGAGCCGGCCCCCGGCTCGAGGCCGCTGGAAGCGCTGGCTGCGGCTCGCCTGCGGCGCCTGGGCGGCACCGTCGGCGGCGCGGCGCAGGCCGTGGGCGGCAAGGTCAGCGATGCCGTCGGCGGCGTGAGCGGCAAGGTCGGCAGCGTCGTCAGCGGCGCGGTGCGCCGTGTCACCCCCACGCGCGAGCGCGACGAAGGAGAATGACGTCATGGCCATGTTCGGATCCCGCCCCGAAGAACCCACCGAGTGGGCCGGCCTGCCCGCCGAGCCGCTCGAGGAGGACGACTTCGCGGTGTTGCCGCCACGCGCCGTGACCGTTGGCTCCGATGCCCTGTTCGGTGTGGCGCCGGGTGCGTCGATCGCGATCTCGCTCGGCGGGAATGCTGCGGATGCTGCGCGCACCGCGCAGGCCGAAGCGGACGGTCAGCAGCCGGACGCGTAGTGCCCGCGCACGAAGGGCGTCGTCACTCCTCTTCGTCGCTGAGCTCGGCCTCATCCTCGCCAGGGCCTGCCTCGCCCGCGGCGAGCGCGGCGCCGTGCCAGAGGTCCCACTCGTCCATGAGCGTCTCGATCGCACCCTGAAAGCGCGCGGTCGCCACACCCGGGGTGGTGTCGCCGAAGTAGTGCCGCACCCAATACTCCAGGCGTGCCGTCGTCTCGGGGTCATCCAGCAGCCGCACGCAGTGCGCGGCGATGTGCGCAGCCTCCGAGGCATCCAACCACTCGCAGGCCGAGAGGTACCCGTGGGTATCGATCGCGGCCGCCGGGTCGAGCGGGCGCGTGATCATCAGCGCCTTGCCCGCAGCGAGCCGGTCGTAGACCATCGCCGAGATGTCGACGATCGCAACATCCGCCGCCGAGAGCTGCCAGCCGAGCTCGGCGCCCTCGTCGAAGACATGCTGGGCCGACGGGTCGGCGGCATTCGCCGCGGCCAGCGCAGCGATGATCCGCGCATTCGCGGCGCCATACTCCTTGTTCACCACCCCGCTGCGGGGGTGCGGGCGGTAGATGACGCGGTGCGTACCCGTCGCCAGCAGCGCGCCCACGAGCGCCTCACCGTGCGTCACGACCGATCCGTAGTGCGCCGAGGGGCGATCGCCCTCCCACGTCGGGGCGTAGAGCACGACCGTCCGCTCGTCCGGTGCGTACGGCAGCACGCCGGCGTAGTAGTCGGCTTGGGGCCGCCCAATGGCGATCGTGCGCTTGTCGAAGTCGAAGTTCCACAGCGCCCGGCCCAGCCGCTCACGCGCCGCATCGCCCGCGATCAACGAGTAGTCATACGCCTTGAACTGGTTGGTGGTCATGTACATCTTGTCGGACTCGCCGTGATTGATGAACGTGTGCCAGCGATGCCCGTACCGGAACATCTGGAAGTTTCGGGTGTTCTGATTCACATACAGGACGACGCGGATGTCTTGGTCGGCGATGAACCGCTCGACATTGCGCACCGTGGGTGCGTACGCGACGGGCAGACCGCTCTCTTCGAGCAGGAGCTGTGCGCCGGTCGAGACCCGGCTGATCACCACCACCGGCCAGCGCTTGGCGAGATCGGCAAGCGGCTTGTACCACTGCCGCATCTGGTAGATGTTCACGGCGCCGTCGGCGAAATAGACGGCGATTTTGAAGCGACCCGGCTCCAGCGGCGGGCGCGCCGCCAGCTTCGCCATGACCGCGCCATGTGCCCGCCGCGAACGCAGCGCGCGGCGCAGCAGCCGGTATGCCTTCTTGCCGTCAGAGATCATGCCCACACCTTCCAGCCTACCGAGCGCCACACCGACGACACACAGGCGCCACATGCCATGATCGACAGGTGCAAGACGATGACCGCGGCAAGGATGCGCCGCCCGCGAACCCCGCCGAGGGCGTGTCATACGTCATGCCGGTCCTGAACGAACGTCGCTACCTGCAGCGCGCCGTCGCAAGCGTGCTCGCGCAGCGGTTCGACGGCCCCACCGAGGTGGTGCTGGCCCTCGGCCCCTCCACCGACGGCACGAACGAGCTCGCCCACCAGCTGGCGGCGGCGGAGTCCCGCATCGTCCTCGTGCACAACGCGGCCGCCGACATTCCGGCGGGGCTCAACCTGGCCATTCGTGCCTCGAGCAAGCCGATCATCGTGCGCGTCGATGCGCACTCCGAGCTCGACCCCGACTACACCAGCCGCGCGCTTGCCGCGCTGCAGGCCACCGGCGCCGCGAACGTCGGCGGAATCATGCACGCGCAGGGCCGCACCCCGTTTCAGCGCGCGGTCGCACGCGCCTACAACTCCCCGATCGGTCTGGGCGGCGGCGCCTACCACGGGGGCACGCGTGCCGGCGAAGCAGAATCGGCGTACCTCGGTGTGATGCACCGCGCGGTGATCGAAGAGGTCGGCTTGTTCGACGAGTCCATCCGTCGCGGCGAGGACTGGGAGCTGAACCTGCGCATCCGCAAAGCCGGATACCGCGTCTGGTTCGATCCGGAGCTCTCGGTCACCTACTGGCCACGCGAGAGTTGGGTGCGCCTGGCCCGCCAGTTCATCGCGACCGGCACCTGGCGCGGCGAACTCATCCGCCGCTACGGGCGGAGCAACTCCCTGCGCTTCTTCGCGCCTCCGGCCCTGGTCATCGTGACCGTGCTCGGCATCGTGCTTGGGATACTGCAGCTCAGCGGCGTCGTCACCGGCTGGTGGTCGCTCGCGCTTTCGCTGCTGTATGTGCCGCTGCTGGCGTATGTCGTGCTGGTGATCGCGGTCGCGCTGGGTCGCGGCGGTGGCAGCGGCATCCGTGACAAATTGTGGACCCTCGCGGTGCTGCCCACCATGCACCTTGCCTGGGGTGCGGGGCTGTTGATCGGCCTCACCCACGGTGCCGAAGAGACGGTGGATACCTCGCGCCTCGGTACGCGCAACACCCCGCTGCCCTGAGCGCCGGCGTCAGGACGCCGGGTCGAGGAATCCGGCCCGCAGCATGCGTTCGACCACCCGCGCCGCCGCGTGGCCGTCGTCGCGCCCGTTGAACTTCGCCCGCCACGCGGCGTAGCGCGCGGCATAGCGCTCACGGACGGCATCCTCGTCGCGCAGCACCTCCAGCAACGCGTCACGCGTGCGGACGACGGGGCCGGGCGCGTGCGCCTCGAGGTCGAAGTAGAAGCCGCGAAGCTCGCCGCGATAGTGCTCGATATCGGGCACCAGGAAGTACATCGGCTTGCCGGTGGCACTGAAATCGAACATCACCGAGGAGTAGTCGGTGACGAGGGCGTCGGCGGCCAGCAGCAGGCGGGTCGTATCGGGGAACCCCGTGACGTCGATCACCCGCGTGCCATCGGCGTCGCGGCCGGGCAGCAGGGTGCGCGAGTGCCCACGAACCAGCACCACGACATCCTCCCCCAGATCGGTGGCGAGTTCGCGTGCCCCGGCGAACTCGACCATCTCGGTGCGGTCATCGCGCCACGTCGGGGCGTACAGCACGACGCGCTCGGTCTCGTCGATGCCCAGCAGCGCGCGCGTCGCTGCGCGCTCGCTCGCGCCATCGAGCACCAGCGCATCGTTTCTCGGGTACCCCTCGACCCAGAGCTGGCGTGCCTTGAGCGCGAAGACCGGCAGGTAGGCGTACGCGCGGCGCAGGATGGATGCCGCGTACTCGTTCTGGGCCAGCAGCGCATCCCAACGCCGACTCTCCCGCCAGACGGCCACCGCGCGGCGCGGGTCGAACCCGGGCCGGTGCAGCGCCAGGCGCTTCAGCGGCGTGCCATGCCAGGTCTGCAGCACCCGCTGCCCCGGCTGCCGGCGGAAGCGTCGCCGCAGCCAGTCGTTGACCACCAGCAGGCGGGCCGCGCCGCGTGCCCGCCACCACTCCGGTCCGCCCTCGACGACCGCAATCGCGCCGGGCGGCACCTGCACCGAACGGTCGGTCACGCTCCAATAGCGCGTCACGTGCGGAGCGACCCGTGCCAGCTCCCGGTCGATCGCGAGTGGATTGCAGGAGGCATTGCGCCCATAGAAGCTCTCGAAGAACACCGCGTTCTCCAGCGCACCGCTGCGCTGTACGTACCGGCGCTCAAGCGCGTCCTGCGCCTCACCCGAGTCGTACACCGGGTTCACGGGCGGGCTGATTCGCAGCATCCCCGACCCATCGAGGGCGGCGCGAAGCCCCCGCAGCAGCGTGAGCGGCAGCGCCGGGGTCGAGACGGGAGCGCCGTCCGCGGTCTGCAGCGCATAGTTGCCGGAAGGCAGCGGCAGCACGGGCCCTCCCCAGCGAGCGGCCGCGAGCGGGATCTCGACCGACCAGCCCCGCGCGTCGGCATCGGCGACGGGCACCGCCGTCACGCTCACGCGTGCCCCGTGCAACCGCAGCGATGCGGGTGTGGTGCCGTCGCCGCGCAGGCGCAGCACCTCGTCGTACACGCCCTCGGCCGAGGCATCACGAAGCTCGGCCATGGCAACCTGCAGCGATGCGCCGGTCACTTCGCCCCCTGGCGGGAATCGCGCTTCGCGGCCCACTGTGCATCCTCATCGGCGAGGGCCGCCACCACCGTGTCGTAGACACGCTCGGTGTTGCGGCCGTCGCGGTACGTGTGCACGCGGGCGCTGAGCGCCTTGGAACGTTCGGTGCGCTCCCGCCAGGTCACATCATCGGCGAGGATCGCCGCGAGCTGCGCGATCGCTTCGTCCCAGTCGGTGGCGTAGTCACCGCCGGCGATGTCGTCATAGCTGCCGTAGAAGCCGCGGCGCGCGCCGTACCGCGCCACGTCGGGCGCCAGGTAGACGACGGGGGTCTCGTTCAGTCCCACATCGAAGGCCAGCGACGAGTAGTCGGTCACGAGCACATCGATCCCCGGCAGCGCCGGGGTGATGTCGTGGATGAGACCCGAGCCGAGGTTTCGCACGCGGCCGGAGGCCCCCTCGGTGCGCGGGGCGTACTCGCGCCCGCTCATCGGATGCGCGCGCACGAGGATCACCGCGTCGTAGTCGCGGAGCATCTCGAGGATGCGGGCCCATTGCGCGGGGCTCGGCGCCGCCGGATCGGGGTCGCCGTCGCGCCAGGTGGGCGCGTACAGCACGAAGCGCGGGTGCTCGCTCGGGAGCGGGCCGATGCGCGCGGCGATGACCGCGCGTCCGTGGGCGTGGCGTTCCTCCGCACTGCCGCGCGAAAGCGCGTCGACACGCGGCTCACCCGTGACCACGACACGCCCCTCGGGGAGGCCGAACGCCGAGCGCAGGCGTTCCTGCGCGAGGGGGGAGGCTGCCGAGAGCAGTGAGATTCGACTGGCTGCCGCGCGGTACATGCTGCTGATGATGCGGTGCAGCACCTTCACCCGCGGCAACAGCGCCACCCGCATGGTCTCCGGCGAATCGAGGCCGAGCCGTTTCAGCGGAATGCCGTGCCAGAGCTGCACGACCATCGCCCCGGTGATCGCGTAGCGTGAGACGTCGCCGAAGCCGTGGGTGAGGACGATCACGCGGGCGCGCGCGGTGCGCCAAAAGCCCCGCAGCGAGCGGGCACGCACGGTGGGGATTCCGCGGGCAGCGGCGACGCGAGCCTGCTGGGCGGTGGTCACAGCCCAGCACATCGGGGCGTCGCTGTGCGCACGGGCGTACTCATACAGCTCGAGCGCGCCATCGCCGATCCCGGCACCGCACCCGAAGACCCACTCGTCGCGCGTCCGTGGAATCACCATCGTGGCAAGCCGGCCCACTCCATAGAGCGGCAGGCTCAGCAGCTTCGCCATATTGCCCGCACCGAATGAGAATGATGCCACGTCGCGAGCCTATCAGCGCATCGGAATCACTCCCCCGCACGCGCGCGTCGCGGCGCACCGGATCGGGCACAAAACATCGCCCCGGGCGCCGAAGGCCCGGGGCGATGTGTGTGTGTTGCGCGGCGCGCGTCAGCGGGTGGCGTGGCTCAGCGCCTGCTGCAGCTCAGCGCGTGCTGCAGCGCAGCGCGTGCTGCAGGTCAGCGCCTGCAGCGGGTCAGCGCGTTGCGCGCCTGCGTGTTGGGCATCAGAGCGTGCCGAGGGTGACCTCGACGGTGTGCGTGGCGCCGCCGCGCACGTAGCTCAGCTCGGCCGTGCTCCCGCCGGCCGCCGCACGCACCTGTGCGGTCAGATCGACCGCGCTCGTGATGGGCGCGCCGCCGAACTCCGTGACGATGTCGCCCGGCGCCAGGCCCGCCTTGGCTGCGGCGCCGTCTGGTGTGACCTCGTGGATCAACGCGCCGGCGACGGTCGCGTCGGCCTCCGAGCTCGCCGCCCGCACCGTGGCGCCAAGCAGTCCGTGACTTGCGGTGCCCGACTCGATGATCTCGGCCGAGACGCGCTCGGCGACGTTGGACGGGATGGCGAATCCGACGCCGATGCTCCCCGCCTGACCACTGCCGGTGCCGCTGGCCGTGGCGATGGCAACGTTGATGCCGATCAGCTGACCCTTGCCGTTGACCAGCGCGCCGCCCGAGTTGCCCGGATTGATCGCCGCGTCGGTCTGGATCACCGCGATGCTGATCGTCTCGCTACCGGCGCGCGGCGTCTGCCCCGGGAGGTCGAAGAACCAGGGGGTGTCTGGTTGCGTGCCCTCATCGGGCGTCTCGCTCTGCTCGGGGGTGGGGGTCGGGGTGCGGCGCTGATCGCTCTGCGAACCGGTGTCGGGGGCCGCCGACGAGGCGATCTCGATGCTGCGGTTGAGCGCGCTGACGATCCCGTCGGTGACGGTGCTGGAGAGCCCGAGGGGCGCTCCCACCGCGATCGCGCGGTCGCCCACGTTCAGGGCGCTCGAGTTCGCGAATTCGATCGGGGTGAGGCCCGAGGCATCCACGAGCTTGACGACCGCGAGGTCGTACAGCGGATCGGTGCCGACGAGCTTGGCGGTGTAGATACGGCCGTCGGAGGTCGTGGCGCGAATCGTGGGCTGCCCCTCGGCACCGTCGAGCGTGACGACGTGGGTATTGGTGAGCACGTAGCCGTCCGAGCTGAGGATCACGCCCGAGCCGCTGCCGGCCTGCGTGCGGCCCGAGACGTC
>JAGQTK010000008.1 GCA_020439065.1 Microthrixaceae bacterium | reverse complement strand
TCGTCCGTTCGGGATGCTGCTCCCCCGGCGGGTGCGCTGGTGCCGGGCGCGGTGGGCGGCGATGGTGTCGCCGCCCGGCCCCACAGTCCGTCTCCCCCGGCCATCTCGACCACGTCGTCGACGCTCGTGATGCACTCGGCGCCGAACTCGCGCAGCAGCCGGTGGCAGCCCGCCGAAGCCGCACTCGTCACGGGGCCCGGCACCGCCCCAACGGGGCGCCCCAAGGTCGCGGCGTGCGCCGCGGTGTTGAGAGAGCCGCTGCGCGCGCCCGCTTCGACCACGACGGTCGCCGCGCCCAGGGCCGCGATGATGCGGTTTCGCTGCAGAAACCTCCAACGCGTCGGGGCCGCGCCCGGGGGCAGCTCGCTGAGCACCACGCCGTTGGCCTGGATCCGATCGAGCAGCTCAGCGTGCCCCGCCGGATACGCGCGGTCGGCGCCGCCGGCCAGTACCGCGACCGTTGGACCGCCGGCCGCAAGGGCGGCCCGGTGCGCCACACCGTCGATACCGTACGCGGCGCCCGAGACAACCACGACACCGCGCCCGGTCAGCTCTGCGCTCAGCTCCATCGCGACGTGTTCGCCGTAGCTCGTCGCCGCACGCGCGCCGACGATCGCGATAAGCGCGCCCTATTGCGTCTGATGCAGATTCCTGCAGGCTCTAGGTGACCTTGATCGTACTGCGAACATCGTTGGTGCCGCTTCCTGACTGGGTACGATTTGCTTTCAATTCGATTCTTCGCGTTTAATGCATGTTGTATGCGTTTGATGGGAGCGATCCGGGTGGTTTCAGGGCTGGTGGCGCATGGCGTGGCGGGGTTGTATCTTGCCTCGGGTATCTCGTTCCTGCGTGCCGAGGAGACTGTGTTCGAGGCGATGGTGACGGGCTGGCGGGCGCAACTGATGGGCGGGCGCGGGCTGCGCGAAGACTATGTGGCCGGAACGGTGCGCGCGGTGCGGCAGTTCCATGCGCACGCAGGCTCGTGGCCGTGGTTGTGGTCGGCGGGCTTGTTCGACGAGTGGATGCTGGATCTGGTGACGGTACGGCACTTGGCGCCGTCGACGATCCGCGGCTATCAGCAGGCTGTACGACAGTTCTGCGAGTATTTGATATCGGAGCACTACGGGTGGGCGGCGGAGTGTGAACTGCGGTTCGGGACGCACCCGGTGCAGGTCTGTCACGACTGGAACACGACCCGGCATCTGCAGAACTACGAAGGCCGGCCGGGGCGGCGACCGTTGACCCGGTCCGAGTTGCAGGCGTTGTTTGACCGTGCCGACTCGGAGGTCGATCGGTGCCTCGAGAGTGGCCGCAAGGGTGCACTTCCGGCGTATCGGGATGCGGTGCTGCTGCGGGTGATGTACGCGTGGGGGTTGCGGGCGAACGAGGCGGTCCATCTGGATGTGACCGACTTCTACCGCAACGCGCACGCGCCAGAGTTCGGCGAGTTCGGGATGCTGCACGTCCGTTATGGAAAAGCGTCCAAGGGTGGCCCGCCCAAGCGTCGCTCGGTGGTCACGTTGCGGGACTGGGCGGTGGAGGCGGTGCAGGACTATCTGGATAACGTCTGGCCGCTGATGCGGCCTTTCTGGCCACTTATGCGGCCGGATGGTGAGCGGGCGATGTGGTTTTCGGAGCGCGGCACCAGGCTGCGCACGCGGGAACTATCGGACCGGTTCGCCGCCTATCGGGAAGATCTCGGGTTCGACCGGGTGCTGTCTCCGCACGCTTTGCGCCATAGCTATGTAACGCATCTGATCGAGGAGGGGGTTGATCCGGTGTTCGTGCAGCGGCAGGTCGGGCATCAGCACCAGTCAACGACGTCGATCTACACCGGGGTCAGTGGCGACTTCGCGAACAAGATGATGCGGGACGCGTTGGGGCGGCTGCGGCCGCAGGAGGAAGGAGGGGCCGATGAAGGTGATCGGGTATGAGTGGCGGTTGCGTGAGGTGATGGCGGCGTCGGGGATCTTCGCGACGTCGAAGCTGGTGCCGTTGCTGCGCGAGCGTGGGATCGAATTGTCGGCGAGTCAGATCTACCGGTTAGCGACGGACAAGCCGGAACGGCTGAATATGCACGTGCTGGTCGCGTTGATGGACATCTTCGAGTGCAGCGCGGACGAGCTGGTCCGCAAGGTCGACCTGGGGGCATCCGCGGCGGCGACCGGCACCGACGGTGAGGACCAGCCCGCGCGCGGCGCGGCGATGCTGCGGGCGAAGGGCCTGCGCCCACCGCGGGCGCGCGTGCTCCCCAAGGATGGGTGACGAGGTCCGCGACGCCCTGGTCGCAGCGATCACGGAGGTCGAGAAGACGGTTGCTCGGAAGGTGATCGCGGGAGTCGTGGACCGCACGGTCCTCCAGGAACCCGCAGGGCGGCGTCTGCTTGCACAGTTGACCGAGGATCCGGGGATGCTGCTCTCGGGGTCGACGCGGATCCCGCGGCTGCTGGATCGCATCCTGCTCGACCTCGCCGCCGCCGGCGCGAGAACCGTTCGCCCGCCGGGCTGCGCACACTGCGGTCGTGTCGTGCTGCTGAGTCGTCGGGACGGCTTGGACCGGATCTGCGAGGCCTGCGGGCGGGCACGCCTGGCGGTGCTGATCGACTGCGTCGAATGTGAGCGGAATGGGCAGTTGCGGCACGCGCAGGTAGGCGACCGGGCGTACTGCCGCTCTTGTTGGCGTGCGCTGAAGGGTGTTGCCGACGAGCGCCTGGATCGGTTCGTGGCCGAACAGATTCCCGGCGGGACTCTCAGCATGATGCTGAGCGCGACCGAGGGATGGAAAGCGGATCGCAGGTTGCGACTCGCGCTGGAATGCGAGTTGTTCGGCGTCAACTGGATCGCCGACCCGCCCGCGGCGTCGGTCTTGTTCGCAACGTTCTACGAGCGGCTGCGTGGTCTCGGCGCCCGGGTGCGAGCCCTGGCCTGCGGGCACTGCGGCCGGATCGGAAGGCTCCCGGACCGACTCAACGGGCGGATGTGCTGCCGCGCCTGCTACAAGGCCGGGCATATGGCGGTCTGCGACGGATGCGGGGACACGGCCCATTTGGAGCTCCGGCGTCCCAACGGGGACCGATTCTGCCAGAGCTGCACGAACCGGCTGCCCGAATCCTCCGCGGAGTGCATCGGCTGCGGGATTCACCGGCTGATCGCGGTGCGTACTCCGGACGGGCCGATGTGTTCCGGATGCCGGACAGCGCCCGGCGCCGATGTCTGCACGGTCTGCGGCACCTCGGGTCGATGCAGGTTCCCCGGCACATCGAAGGCGATCTGCGTGGGCTGCTACGCGGCCGCGCGCGTCGATGTCTGCCACCGTTGCGGTCGGGAACGGGAATGTCGCTTCGCGAGCACGGCGAAGGCGATCTGCACGCCCTGCGCGCTCCAGCGCAAACCGTGCTCAGTCTGCGCACGGGTGGTGCTCCCGATTCGGCACACCCCGGACGGGGAGCCGCTTTGCTGGTCCTGCGCCCCGCACATTGTGGAGGCGTGCATCGGCTGCGGCCGCGACGCGCGGGTGAGCGCGCGCACCGACAAGGGTCCGCTCTGCCAGCGTTGCGCCCGGACCAGCCCGTTGATGTTCCGGGACTGCCGTCGCTGCGGGGCGCACGGTCGGCTGCATCGCCGCCGTTGGTGTGATCGTTGCTACGCCGACGACAAGATCCGCGAGTTGCTATCGGACGATGTCGTGGCGGCCAATCCGATGCTCGGGCCACTACGCGACCGGTTCCTGGCCGCGGACGAGCGACGTACCCTGGACGCCTTCCGCCGCAACACGACGGTCGCGATCCTGCGGGAGGCCCTCTCCGGTGGGGAGCTGCTGAGTCACGCGCTGCTGGATCGGCTGGGCAGTCCAGGGTCGACGGCCCCTGTTCGGGCGTTGCTGGCCGAGCATGGACTGATCCCTGCGCGAGACGAGCAGCTGGTCCGGTTCGACACCTGGTGCCAGGTTCGATCGGCGCAGATCGTCAACCCAGATCATCGCCGCCTGTTCGACCGGTACGTCCGCTGGCGTCATCTGCGGCAGTTGCGCGACCAGACCGATCAGGTCACGCCATCGCAGTCGAACGGACGCAGGCAGGAACTGCTACGAGTCCTCGACCTCATGAGCTGGCTCACCGGCCGCTCAGAGTCGTTAGCCGTTCTCGATCAGCCGCGACTGGATCTCTGGCTCCTAGACGGACCACCACTTCGCCGGCGCGTCGCGGCGTTCCTTGAGTGGGCGGCCCGTAGCGGCACCTGCCCGCGCCTGCACGTCCCTCCCCTGGGCCGCACCTCGAACACACCCACCGGCGCCAGCGTCGACGAGCGCTGGGAGCTGCTCGGCGGAGTGCTCACCGCTCGCGGTGACGATCCCCGGACCCGGCTCGCGGGCGCGCTGCTGCTCCTGTTCGGAATCCCGGTGGCCCGACTGCACCTACTGCGCGTGACGGACATCACCGCAGCAGACCCGGTGATGATCCGGCTCGGGCCGGATCCGTTGGAGCTGCCCGAGGCGATCGGACAACTCGCGATCGCTGCCCGCGCGCACCGCGACGCGCCGCGCCTGCTCACCGACGCCGGCGAATCCGACTGGCTGTTTCCCGGACAGCATCACGGCGCACCACTCTCCCGCGACTCCCTCACCGACCGGCTGGCAAAGTTCGGCATCCGTGCCCGTCATACCCGCGCCGGCGCCCTGGCCTCCCTCGCCCAGGAGTTGCCCGCCCCCGTGATCGCGCGCCTCACCGGCCTGCACATCACGGCCGCGACCCGGTGGGCGGAGGCCGTGGTGGCGAGCAACGCCCGCTACAGCGCACTCACTGATCGACACAATCCAGAACCGCGGGTGAACCACTCCGCAATGTCCACGGCCTGCTCGATCATGGGTCCGTGACCGATCTCGACGCGCTCGTCTCGCCCCACGAACCGGCCAGGGACACACTGTCTTCGCAGGCCAGGTAGCGCTCTCGCCGGTCTCCGTCGTCGGCCCCCTCGCGGTCGAGACGCTCGCACACGCCCCGGCCTCATCGAACGCAGCACCGACCCGCTACGGGGCCCGTGGCACCCGGAGAGGCCCGTCCTCTGCGGAAGCGATGTCGTCGGCACCGTCTGTGATCGTGATGACCACCGTTTCGCCCCATCGATCGGCATCTCGCTAGACGGATTCTCCAAGGACTACGACGACCCGGATCTGGCCGGCGCGCGGTCGTGCACGATCCAGCAGCAAGGGCCATAGCAGCCGCTGGTGGCGGGATCAGTGAGCTGCTTACAAAACACGCCACTTCTGGCGCTTGACGCTCAGGTCGACTCTCACGCCAGTTGGGCCACCGCGACACGACTGACTGGACTGTCATCGACAGACGTGCTCACTGCGAGAGGGCATTTTGTCTCACGAGAGTTGCTTTTCGATCTGCGACATCGCGGAAACGATGCGTGCGCGATTCTGTGTCAGGACGCTTCTGGACGGGATGCGGATCCCGCCTGCACCGCTGGCCTGTTGCCTCTTTGACTTCTTTACGGCCGAACCCCGCCGCTACAGCGGCAACGGCGGGGTTCGGGTCAGACGGCGGCTCGGATCAAACCAGGACCTCGCGGCGGCGACGGATCACGATCATCCACAGGCCGAGCGCCATCAGCAGCAGCGCGAGAGCACCGAGCGGCAGCCACACGGGCGAGCTGCCGGTGTTGGCCAGCGGATCGGCCGCGACCTCGACAGACGCCGTCGCGTTGAGCACGGCGTCCCCGGTCTGCGCTGTCGGGGTCGCCACCGTCACGACGTTCGCGACAGCTGGGTGCGCACCGCGACCGATCGCCACGTCGATCACGATCGTGATCGAGGCCCCGACCGCGAGTCCGTCGGCCAGTGTGCACACGACCGAACCAGACTCCGTGACGCATTCCACCCTTGCATCTGTCGACGACGACGACTGAGCGGTCAGCCCGCGCGGCATCGTGTCGGTCACCGTGATCGGGCCAGGATCGGCCGTCGGCCCGTCGTTGCGCAACGAGATCGTGAACGACCCAGTGCCGCCTTCCTGCCACGCACCCGCACGGGCGGTCTTGTCGACAACCAGGGTTGACAGACCCGGCACGACGATCTCGTCGTCATCGGTCACCGGCACATCGGGGTCGATCGGCGGCTGGGTGGCGCTGGCCTCAACGATGTTCGTCACGCCCGGGTAGGCCTCGGGAAGCACGAGCACAGTCACCTCGAGCGAGGGAGCCGCGCCGCCCGGCTCGATCGCGCTTGCGAGCGAGTACTCGACCACCGTGCCGGTCGCGGCATCACCGGTGACCGAGACCTCGTTCCAGTCCGTCCCTTCAAACCCAACGTACTCGAGCCCCGCGGGCAGCGTTTCGGTGACGGTCACGCCTGTTGCGGTCGACGGCCCCGCCGACGACACGGCGATCTCGAACGCGAGCTCGCCTCCCACGACGACGGATGCGGCGTCGTGCGTCTTGACGACGCTCAGCGCCACGCGCTGCACGACGTCGACAGTGGCGTCGTCGGTGTTCGGGTTGGGGTCAGGGTCCGGCTCGGTCGTTTGAGACGACACGACGGCGGTGTTGGTGTGCACACCCTCGGCGACGGCCGGGTCGACGTCGATCAGCAGCGTGATCGCCGGCGCCGTTACTCCCGCCGCCAGGCGTGCGACATCCAGCTCGCACACCACCTCACCCTCGACTGTGGCAGATGCCTCGCACACCCACTCCGACGCGGCGACCGAAGCAAAGGTGAAGCCCAACGGCAGCTGGTCGGTCACGACGATCGGGCCGACAGCATCCGACGGGCCGTGATTGTGCACCTCGAGCAGGTAGCGCACCTGGTCGCCGGCGATGACCTCGGTGACCGGGTTGCCGTCGGCGTCGACCGCCGTCTTGACGATGCCCAGGTCGGCACGGGCGTCGACGGTGATCTCGGCCGGGTCGTCTTGGCTGTGCGCACCGCGGCTGTCGGTCCACGTCAGCTCAGCGACGTTCTCGAGTACCGAACCCTGCAGCGTGGCGGCGTCAACGAGCGCGGTGACGGCTATCGTCGTTTCTCCGACGGGATGCCCGTCGAACTCGCAGACGGCGGTGTCGACGTCGCAGGCCCAGCCTGTTCCCGACATCGCGGTCACACTCAGCCCCGCGGGCACGACATCTGCGATGCGGGCGTCGGCGACAGAGGGGCCTGCGTTGTCGATCGTGATCTGGTACTGCACTTCGGTGCCGGCCACCCACGGGCCCGCCTCGACGTCCTTCACGATCGTCATGTCGGCCTGCGTGATGATGTCGGTCGGGTCGGCCGCGCGATCGTTGTCGGGGTTCGGATCTTCGGGCCCGTCGACGGTGGCGACGTTCTCGAGCCCCAACTGTGCGGGCATGACGTCGGCGAGATCGACGGTGAAGACGATCATGATCTGCTCCCCTACGCCTAGCGTCGTCGAGGCGTCGCCCACCGACCAGGTCAGCTGTGCGCCCGCCTCGGCGGGCTCGACCGCGGTGGCGGCTCCGCCGGCCACGGCGACGGTCGCCGAATCGGCCGCGTAGCTCATGCCCGCGGGTAGGGTGTCGACGATCTCGATGGGTCCCGACGACACGCTGGGCCCCTCGTTGGTGACGACGAGCGTGTACTCGAGCGTCGCCCCGGCGATCGCCTCACCCGTATGCGACTTCTCGATCGCCAGGTCGGCAACACGTGTCGATCCGGTGTCGTCGACGTCCTCGGGCTCGTTCACCCCGTTGGTGGCCGAGGCCACCGCGGTGTTGACGATGTCGCCCTCGAGGGCCGCATCGCTGTCGAACGTCACGATGAGGGATGCCGTGGCCCCTGCGATCAGATCGGCCCCAAGTCCGAATACCTGATCTCCTGTGGCCGGCCCGTCGGTGCGCGCCCAGGACGCCCCCGACAAGCCTTCGTGCGACGCATACGTCAGCCCGTCGGGCGCCTCGTCGCGCACCTTCACACCCCGCGCGTCGGCGGGACCATCGTTCGTCACGGCGATGCGGTAAGACACGGGATCGCCGGCCTCGAAAGGCGGCACCGGGTCGAGCGACGCCGCATCCACCCACGCGCCGCCCGAGAACACCACGCGGGTCTTGGCGACCGCGAGCGTCGCCTCCGAGCCCGGAGTGACCTCGACCGTCGAGACGTTGTTGTCGGGGTCTGGGTCGGTCGTCGAACCGGGCGCGATCTCAGCCGTGTTGACCAGTTCGTCACCCTCGCCAAAGCCGGAGTCGATCGTGCCTGTGACGAGGATCGTCGGCGCGGCGCCCACCGGCATCGCGTCGGCGGCGTAAGTGAGGACGATCTCATCGCCCGCCTGGGCGGGGAAGCCGTTCTCGGCGGTCGCCGTCCACGGCGACGACGGGGTGACCGTGACGTCCGTCACCCCCGCGGGCACTGTGTCTGTGATCGTGATGCGGTCGCCCTCTGGGCTCAGCGACACGGAGTCACCATTGTTGGTCGGCGCGATCTGCCAGGTGATCGGTGCACCGGCAAGCACGTCAGCGGTCGTGACCGTCTTGACGACGCTCAGGTCGGCCTCAGCCTCGATCGGCAGCACGTCGGTCGAGCTGTTGTTCGTCGGCACCGGGTCGGACGTGCGCCCCTCCACCTCGGCGGTGTTCGAGACTGCGTCGGCGGCCAGCGCCGCGACATCCACATCGGCATCGACCTCGATCGACACGACGATCTCGGCGAACGACGCGCCCGCATCGAGCGACTCGGTCTCGTCGGTGCGCAGGCACTCGAGAGTCGTCGTGCCGTCGCCGGCGCGCACGGGCACCGTGCAGCTCCATCCCTCGCCCGCGGCGCCGGTCACGGCGATGCCCTCGGGCAGCGGCGCGGTCTCGTCGGTGACGACGATGGGGCCCGCCGCGGTGTCGGGGCCGTTGTTGGTGACCTCGATGCTCCAGCCCTCGACCTCACCCGAACCCGCGACCACGCGGTCTGCGGCGGTCTTGTCGACCGCGAGGTCGGCGGAGCGCAGGTAGGCGTCGGCGTCGGCGTCGGGGCCGGCGTATGGTCCTTCGGCGTTGCCCTCGGCACCCGTCGGGTCGGTCGCAGCGACCGCCACCGTGTTGGTGTGCGGTACGGCCGTCCCATCCGGAAGGGTCACGCCCGCGTCGGTCAGCGCGTCCTCGAGCGGCGTCGCGGTGAAACGGATCTCGATGACGCCGTCCACCGGCAGCACCTCGGCGCCGGACTCAGAACCGAACGTCCACTGCAGGCTCTGGCCGGTCGCGGGCGCACCGGTCACAGTGGGCGCGAGCGACCCGGTGACGGCCACCCCGTCGACCGTGATCGCCGACGTCGCAGTGTACTGCCAGTTGAGGGGAAGCTCATCGGTCAGCGTGACCGTCTGCGCGGCGGCGTTCCCGGTGTTCGTGGCGGTGAGCACCCAGCCGAATGCGTCGCCCTCGTAGGCTGTGTCGCCGTCGGCGACCGCCTTCGCGGCTTCGACGAACGGAAAGAGGGGCTCCACCGACGCGGTGTCGCTCTCACCAGGGCCGTACTCGCGGCCCCCCTCGTCGAACGACTCCCACGACGTCGGCGTGACGGTGTTGACCAGCGCGTCCGTGTCGATGGCGGTGGATGCTGCCAGCGTCGCGTCGTACGTCAACTCGATCTCTACCGGGGTCGCGCTCGATCCCTGCTCATGCAGGGGTCCGTCGAGGGCCTCGGCGTCCGCCGTGCCCGCCATCCAGGTGATCGTGCCGCCCCCGTTCGCGCCGGCGCCGGTGAGCACACCGCCGTCGCTGATCGTGGCGGCGTCGACGACGATGCCCTCGGGCACAACGTCGGTGATCACGAGGTTGTATGCGGGGGTGTTGCCGGTGTTGGTCACGACCAGGCGATAGGTGAACTCGTCGCCGGGCACGACATCGATCGCCGCCGCGTCGTCGACGGTCTTCGCGACCTCGACGACGGGGTCGAGAATCGTCACCGTCGCGGTGTCGGTGACGCCCTGCGGATCGCCGCCACCCGACTGCGTCGTCCACGCGAAGGTCGCCGTGTTGGGCAGTGCGGTCACGTCATCCGGGGTTGCATCCGAGAGCAGCACGTCGTAGGTGAGGGTGAGTGTGCGGGTTTCGGGGTCGCTGGCGATGTCGCCGTCGTACGCCCACGACCACGTGCGAGAGCCCGCGTCGTAACTGCGCGCCCACTCGCCGGTGATCGTGTCGGTGGCGCTCGTCTCATCGGGACCCGAGACGCTGGCCTCGACGAGAGCGGCGCCCTCGGGCAACACGTCGCGAATCACGGGATCGTAGTAGTTGATGTTCGGCTGCAGGGTGACCTCGACCGAATACTCGGCGGTCTCGCCGATCGGGGCCGTGGCGCTCTCGCCGTAGGCCCCGGCACCCACGAGCACACCCTTGACGATGCCGGCGGTGGTGGCCGTGATGACTTGCTCATCGGTGTCGACGCGGTCGCCGCGGCGGGCTGTCGTGTCGTCGCCGTCGAGCGTCGCGGGCAGCGTGTAGCCGGTCACGTCGGCGACGTTCTCGTAGCTCTGGCCGCCGCCCGTGTCGGGGTCGATCGAGGCCTCGTAGATCAGCGTCGCGGTGGCCGGCACCTCGGCGATCTGCCACGTGATGGTACCGCCGCCCGTCGCCGGGTCCACACCTGTCAGAACACCGCCTCCCGAGATGGTGGCAGCATCCACGATCAGGCCCTCGGGAACGGTGTCGATCACCTCGACGTCGTAGGCCTTGACCCGGTTGGTGTTCGTGACCCGCAGCTCGTACTCGACAGGGCTGCCGATCGAGACGTCGCTTGCGGGGTCGGCGGACTTGTTGATCTGCAGGTTCGGCTCGCGATACTGCACCGTGGCGCTGTCCGAGCCGTCCCAGGAATCGCTCTCGAAGGTCGCCGTGTTGAACAGCGTCGCATTGTTGGCGATGTTGGGGTTTCGTAACGGGTTGCTCGCGTCGCGGTCGGTCACCCACAACGTCAGGTCAATCGAGAAGACCTGGTCGGCGTCGGTGTTGTTGGTGTAGAGGTCGGGGAAGGACAAGGCGCCGGTGGCCGCGTCGAAGACGAAGTCGTCCCAGTCGTCGTCGGCGACGCCGGCGGGCTTGGCCGTCGTCGACCCCACGAGGGTCGTGCCGGCCACCGTCCCGGTCGCGCTCCCGATGTGCAGCACGCCCCCATCGCTCAGCACGCCGTTCTCGACAGACGTGTGCGCGGGGATCGTGACGGAGTACCGGAACGTGGCCCGCTCGCCTTGCACGATCACCGCGTTGGTGTTCAGGGTGTCGATGTCGCTTGTGAGCGCGCCGATCTCGGTCGTCACGAGCTGCTTGTCGATGGATGCTGCAGGCAGGTGCACATCGCTCGTGTCGCGCGTGCCCTCGCCCGGCGCGTTGCTCTCTGCGGTCGAGAGCGAGCCGTCGGGACGGATCGAGGTTTGCCCGCCGCCGTTCGCGCCGACCGCGTAGGCGATGATCGACGCGGTGTTGACGTGGTCGGTGTCGATCAGCAGGCCGACAGGGATCGTCAGGTCGTAGGTGAGCGTCCTGACCTCGTTGGCTGCGGCGCCGACGCCCTGCCATACGACGAGCGCGGGCTGGTCGTCGGGCGCATCGTCCGGGTAGCCGGGATCACCCGACAGAAGCAGCTCGCCATCGTCGGAGGCGTCGACGTCGAGCTCGGAGATGACAGCGGAATCGACGTTGATCAGCTGCTGGATCGCGTCGGGCAGGCGGTCCCACACCACGACATCCGACACCGCGTAGGTGGCGCCGACCAGCGTCGGGTCGGTCACCGAGGTCGGTCCGCCCGAGAGGTCGATCCGATAGCCAACACGGTCTCCCTGCGCCACCTGAACACTGTCGCAGTCGGGCAGGGTGCCATCACATCCAGCGGCACCGTCGACGGTGTCGCCATTGACGCCCGCGATGCCCTTGCTCAGCTGCAGGCCTGCTTGCACCTCGATGTCGGCCTGCGTGCGGGCGAACGTGATGACGGCGTCGACGTTCTCCTGCTGGAACTTCATCAGGTTCTCGTGCTTGTCGAGCGACAGCGGATCGACGGAGAACTGCTCGACGGTTCCCGCGATGTGCACGATCAGGATCGAACCGCGGCGCACGAAGCGGTCGCCGTCGATCACGTCGCTGGCGGGTTCGATCACGACCCGGTCGCCGTCGACCTGCCACTGGTCGGGATCGAGTGTTGTGGTGCCATCGCCGGGCACCACAACACTTGCACGTATGTCGGCGGGGTCGACGAAGACGCCTGCGGGCAGCACATCGGTGATGATGGGGTTTCGTGAATCGGCGTCGGCCGAGAAGTTCACGCGCAGTTCGTAGCACACGGTGTCGCCCTGCACGAAGCCGCCCGCGAGCGTGTCGGAGTAGAGGGCCTGATCAACGGCGCAGACGTCGTCGCCCGACGCGAGGGGCACGTCGGAGGGCAGCACGCGCTTCGAAATCGAGTCGGGGCGCGACGTGAGCACAGCCTCGGAGTCATCGGCGACCGACTCGGTGCCGGGACCGGTGACCTCAGCGACTGCCGGGGTCGGGTCGGTCGCACCCGTCATAATGACGGAGTTGACCACCGCGTCGGTCGATGAGGTGTTGCCTGAGCCGTCCTCGGTGTAGCTCGTGCGCATGCGCGCGGTGTACTGCACCTGGGCGTCGTTCCCCGCGGGGATCGTGTCGATCGTGAATCCGGCATAGAAGAGCCCGCTGTCGGCGTCAAACGCGATCCACTGCAGCCCGGCGACACTCGGCGCGGCGGGGACGAGCTCGCACGTCGCGGGGAACTCCGAGACGGGAGCGCCGGTGAAAGTCTCGACGCCGCCGCCCAGGGTCGGCACCTCGATGGTGCCGGTGCGCACGTCGGTGCCCGTGGGCACTATTGGGCAGAGCCCGTCCCCCAGGCGGTCGATCAGTTCGATCTGTGAGGCGTCCGTGTACTCGCTGGCTGCGATATCCAGCGTGTAGGTCACTTCTTCGCCGGCGGCGAACGTCTCGCGGTTGGCGGATTTGAGCACCCGCACATCCATCGCGAAGACAGTCTCGTCATCGGCGTCGGTCGCGGTGCGGTCGGCGCCCGTGCGCACGACTCCCTGGTACTGCCCGGTGGCGGTGGCAACGTTGGTTAGGGTGTTGCCGTCGGTGGCGGGGGTGCCCTCGTCGGAGTGACGAGTCGACGCCCCGGTGTTGTTGTCGAGGTTCGGTGCCTGCTCGAGCGACTCGGGGCTCGGCGCGGTGCCGTCGAAGAGCGCGTTCTCATACAGGGGGATGCCGGCGAGGTAGGGGATCTGCGCGATCTCGCCGGGCTCCAGGTCGAGCACCCACGTGACAGCCGTGTAGACGGCACCCTCGACGAGGCCGCGTTCGGCGGCGAGGGCCGCGTCGGCGACAATCGTGTCGATCGTCTGCGGCGTGCGGTAACCGGCCGGTGCCGCGTGACTGATGGGGCCCGCACCCGGGTACTCCTCGTTGGCGGAGTAGTCGGCCTGCCCGTTTCCGAGGAACTCGAGTCCAGCGGGCAGGTAGTCGGTGACAGTGACGTCGTTCGTCGAACCCTGCGTGGTGTTCTCGACCTGGATCGTGTAGGTCGTGGCGAAGTCGTGCACGCCGCGCAATAGCTCAGCCTCGGGGCTTGGCTCGGTCTTCGTCACCCGCAGCGACGTGATCTCGGTGGTGGGCGTGCGCACGGGGCTCGAATGCGTCACTGCTTCGGATGCGGTCGGGTCGTTCGCCGAGCTCCCGGCGAACCAGGGCAGCAGACGCGGGTCGGTGCTGGTGTAGGCGGTGACGGAGATGTCAAAGTCCGACCCCACAGGGTGCAAAGCCTCATCGTTGGTCGTCGCTGAACCGGAATCATCGAACACCGGCTGTGCGACTGTGAGTCCTACCTCGGCCGAGAAAGCCGCGCCCGCGGGCAGGTCGACGATGTCCTCCCACACGTAGCGTGTGACGCCCGCCGGGATCGTGGAATCGTCGGCGCTCGTGTAGGCGACGGGTGTCACTCCGAGTATCGCGCCGCCGTCGGCGAGACTCACGCCAGCCGGCACCGTCGCCGCGACCGCCATGTTGAACCACGCCTCGCCCGTCGGGTTCGAAACGGCGAGGCGCAGGCTGCCTTGCTCACCGGCGAGCGTGGGGGGGTCTGTAAAGGCCTCGAGCGCGACGATCTGCGCGGCGCGGGCAGGCAACGCGATAACGAACGCCGACAGGAGCGACGCGACGAGTGCGACGACGACCATCGCGGCGACATGCGCGCGCGGGTAACGGATGACGGGCTGAGAAACGGCGTGCGACAAGACGAGATCCCCCTGGGGTGGGCATAGAAGACCGCCCCGGTGCGACACGTGGCGGCAACTCCACACTACAGATGCTCGGCTGGGCCGAGAGACACCTCATCTCGCGGCTACGCCGGACCAGATAGCGTCGCCCTCAGAAGGAACTCAATCGGATCCACGCAGGGGCCATTGCAATGAGCAAAGAGGTCTCGCCGCACGTTCAACACTGGTGACTTCCCACTTCGCACCCAGCGGTTCGCGTAGTGGTCTACGCCCAACCTTCGCGCACCGGCTTCGCCTGCGAAGCTCAGACCCGTCAGCCTAGAAAGCCCATCGGAAAAATCGTGGTCGTTCGATCCTCCTCGACTCGGCCAGCGGGAACTCCACCAGCATCGTGGACTCTTCCGTCTCGAAAACCTGCTCCGGGATCGCACACCCCTGCAAGCCGATGGAAGACGCCGCTCAACTTGGTTTGGTTACTCACGCCCTAACACGGCAATAGCGCGAGATTCAATTCCGCAGCATGCCAGTCCGAGCGTTCGCCGTTCACGGCGCGCAGGTCGCCGCGCGCCCACAGGCACAGCGGCGCGTGCGCATCCAGCGCGTCGAGTTGCTCCGGCCAACGGGGATCGCCCGGCAGCACAAGCGCCAGGCCGACACGACGGGCGGTCCCGAGTGCGTGCAGCACCGTTCGCTCCGCCAGCCGCGGCGTCCATCGCGCGAGACCCTTGTCGATCTCCCCGACGTCAAGCCGGTTGGGGCTCTCGTGCGTCGCGTCCGTCAGCTCGGCGCAGATCTGCTCCGCGGTGCGCCGTTCAACGAGCACCTCCAGCGCACGCGAAGCGCCGAGACCCAGCACCAGCTGCGCCGCGACCGAATCACCGGGCTCCACGAGGCAGCTCCAGGCCGCAACCGCAAACACTCGCTCAGCACACCGAGCCTCGACGAGCGAAGCGTCAGTCGGCGCGCCTTCGCGCGCGGCCTCGACGGCAAAGCCCACCGCGGAGCGCAGGGTGTCATTGTCGATCCCAAAGGTCCTCATGCGACGATTCCTCTCTTCATGAACAGTGCTCGGCCCACGTCGTGCGTGCTGGGCGCCGGGCGGCCCGCCAGATCGCACAGCGTCCACGCCACGCGCAAGACGCGGTCGTAGCCGCGGAGCGTGAGTGCACCCCGGTGCAGGGCCGCATCGAGCGGGCGGCGCGCCTCGCTCGCGATGGCACATGGGCCCTGCCGCAGCCATTGCCCCGAGACGCGCGCGTTGACCGACCACGGGGTCTCGCGAAGCCGATGCGCGGCCCGCGAGCGGGCTGCCAGCACGCGCTGCTTCGCCTCGGCGGTCGAGAGCGTCGCGTGGCCGCCTGCCTCGGTGGCCTGCGCCACACTGACGCGCCGCAGCCCCAGCTCGATGTCGACGCGGTCGAGCAACGGGCCGGAGAGCTTGCCGAGATAGCGGCGCACCTGGTTCGGCGGGCACACGCACGAGCCACCCGGCACCCCGTAGTTGCCGCACGGGCAGGGGTTGGTCGCCATCACGAGCTGAAAGCGCGCGGGGAACGCGGCGCTCACCCCGGAGCGGTGGATCGTGATCGCGCCGGTCTCGAGGGGCTGACGCAGGGCGTCAAGCGCGGAGGCCGCGAACTCGGCCGCCTCAGCAAGGAATGGAAAGTACACCTCGTTGTGTGCTTTCCATTCTAGCCGCTGGCGGTTCAAAACAGGGCTGGTCAGCGGGCGAATCCCAGTCCGTCACGATCAGATTGAGGGATGAACACAAATGCAATCCCGCCGTTGACGTCGTCCGCTGTCGAGCAGTTGCGGACCCTGATCGAGTCCGCGGCGACCATCGAGCCGTCCATGCGGGACTGGGAGCTAACGCTCGCCTGTAGCCACACGATTCATTACCGGCAACATGCAAGCCTCCACTCCCCAGACGCTCCGACCTGGCCATGCGCCGATTGTGGGCACCGTAGTCGGCTGATCAGGTCGATTCCCCTGGATGACGATGTGGAGCGGGCGTGGTATCTCCGAGAGGCGCGGGTAGAGCATCGGCGTGCGCTCGATGAGGTAGCGAGATTGAAACGACAGCTCGCCCGTGCGGAGGGACGTGTCGCAGCCGCGAGCGCATCACTCCTCAGAGCGCAGGACGATGTTGAGTCGTTCGGCGGGGTGCCCGCGGCCCGGAGCGAGATCGATGTGATGGATGAGCTGACGCAGCAGTGTCCGGCGTGACTCGTTGTTGAGGGTCGGCCACGCGGCAACAAGCTGCTGATGAGTGAGCGGCATCGGGTGCTCGACGGTGAGCGCGACGCGTTCATCGTGCAGGTTCGCGATGCGCTCATGCACGTGGGCGATCATCCCGGTAATGATCTGGTGGAGCTCAGTACCGACCGTGAGCGAAGATGCCTTCTCGCGAAGGACATCGAGCTCCTCACCGGCAACGGCCAGGTCTGCATCGATGCGAGCAACGGCCTCGGCGATCGCGCTCTCGGCCTTCATGTTGTGGGCGTCGAGTCGGTCGCTGGAAAAGAACTCGAACAGCCAATCGATGACGTGCTGCTCGGCGGGCGGTGCGGTGATCGACGCGCCACCCGTGCAGGTGCCAGCCCCGTGACGGCGGTTCGCTTTGCACCGATACACATACCGGACCACTCGGTGGCCGTCGGCGTCTGGCTTCTGTGGCTGCGCGACCCCGGCCAGCGGGCCTCCGCATGGGCACCACAGCAGGCCGGTGAGCAACCATGCACGTGTCCCCCACCCATTCCGCACGCCTGTGCCGCGTGAACGCAGGGCGGCTTGAATGCGGTGCCAGGTGGCCAGATCGCAGACGGGCTCTTGACTGACTACCGGTTCCCCGTCCGGGGTTCGGGCGATGTGGTCGAGCGGATCGACACTGACGCCTCGACGATGCGGTGGTAACTGGTGTTGCCGGTAGCCGACCAGCCGGGGCGAGATCAACGCGGCACGCACCTTCTGCTCGCTCACGAGCCCACCTTCGTGGCCGGTGATCCCGAACCTTGCCTGCCAGTGCACAGCGACTTCGCGCAGGCCAGCGCCGGAGAGCACGAGGGTGACAGCGTCCTTCAGCGCCTGGTGTTCGACCGGGTGAGGCTCCAGACGCCGCCCCGTCCGCCCTGCATGATCGGTGACTCGGGGGCCGGGTTGCCAGCCGAAGGGGCGGCGCCCGCCGTAGATGAATCCGGCCTGCGCGGCGTGACGCTTCGCAGCACGCTGCCGCTCACTCATCGTGTCCGTCTCTGAAGCGCCCTGAGTTTGTTGGAGACTCCTGACCTTGGGAACGAGGATGGAGTCATGGTGTCGAATCAAGGATCGGGGAAGCCGACGGCGCGTCGGTATTCGCCGGAGGAGAAGGCTGCAGCGGTCCGGATGGTGCGAACGCTGCGGGCGGAGTTGGGGACCGAGCACGGGACGGTTCATCGGGTCGCGACGCAGCTCGGATACGGGGTTGAGTCCGTGCGGATGTGGGTCAAGCAAGCCGACGTCGACGACGGGAACATCGCTGGCGTCACCACGGCGGAAGCGCGTCGAGTGAGGGAGCTCGAGCAGGAGAACCGTGAGCTTCGTCGGGCCAACGAAATCCTGAAGAGGGCTGCGTCTTTCTTCGGGGCGGAGCTCGACCGCCAACATCGGAAGTAGTCGCTTTCATCGACGCGAACAGGAACAACGTCGTTGAAGGTCGCCGCCTCGGAGTCGAGCCCATCTGCACGCTGTTGCAGGTAGCCCCGAGCACCTATTACGCCGCGAAAGACCGTGCTCCGTCGGCGCGGGCGGTCAGCGACGCGACGCTCATCCCGGAGCTGGTGACGCTGTGGACGGACAACTACTGCGTCTATGGGGTCCGTAAGCTCTGGAAGACTGCACGACGTGCCGGGATCGACATCGGTCGGGACCAGACCGGCCGGCTTATGCGCGCCGCCGGCATCGAGGGCGCGACACGAAGCAAGCGTGTCAAGACGACCAGGCCTGATCCGACCACCGTGAGGCACCCAGATCTTGTCAATCGTGAGTTCACCGCGACCGCGCCGAATCGTCTCTGGGTCACCGACCTGACATTCGTTGCGACCTGGGCCGGGGTCGCGTATGTGTGCTTCATCATCGACGTGTTCAGTCGCATGATCGTCGGATGGCGATGCGCCAGTCATATGCGCACCGAGATGGTGCTCGATGCGATCGAGATGGCCCGTTGGGGACGCGGAACCCACCACGCCGATCTGCGCTGTCACAGCGACGCAGGATCTCAATTTACGTCGATTCGATATGGCGAACGCCTCGCTGAGATCGGCGCGACTCCGTCAATTGGGACCGTCGGCGACAGTTACGATAACGCCCTCGCCGAGACGGTGAATGGGTACTACAAGACCGAGCTCGTCCGCGGACCGGCACGGCCTGGACCTTGGCGAACGGTTGAGGATCTCGAACTCGCGACCCTTGGATGGGTCCACTGGCATAACACGCAACGCCTCCACGGCTATCTCGGAGACGTCCCGCCTGCAGAGTTCGAGCAGGCGTTCTATGCTGGCCAAACCACGAGCAGTCAGCTAGTGGGAATCAAATAGCGCGAGTCTCCATCAGACTCAGGGCGCTTCACCCGAAGGTGTTCGACAACGCTGGTAAGCAGTTCAGCAACGTTCTTCACCCTGTCCCGCGAGATGCCTGAGCCCAGCCAAAGGACGTACTGACCCTCGTTGAAGGCAGCATTGAAGGCTGAGAACGCGGTGCCAAACCTCTCAAGAACAGCCGCAACTGTGCGCACCGGTTCGACCGTCATCCGTCCCCCTTCGCGCGAAGCCTCTCCGCGCAAAGCGGATAGTTCGGCACGCCAATGTGCCTCATGACTACCTTGCCATGCACGGACAGACGTCGTAAGTGCCGTGAAAGCCGGGCGTGTCTCGTCAGCTCTGGAGGACAACATGGGCTCTCTACGAGCCGTTACGAACGCGACCTCTTGTAGCGCTTCGTTTCCGATCAGCAAGGAATGGAAACTACACCCCGATCCGGTCAGTCTAGCTGCTCCACTCCGCGTCACTCCTACGAGCTCGTAGCCTGCGTCCATTCAGGAGAACAGGGGGAGACTCGGTGAGGTGTCGAAGTGGCGTGCTGGCTTAGCGCGGCCTGTCGAGGATGCTGACGAGAGCGGTCAGTTCGGGATGGCGGACGACAGGGTAGACAAGCGGCTGAGTGTACGCGCTGCGTCGTACGGCGGTTGCCCTGCTTCGATCATGCGCTCTGGCGCGGCAGCGGCTTGCACGTCGAGCTGCTGGTCGCGGTCGTAGAGCACGTCGATTAGATTGCACAGTCGCATCAATGGGTCGCGCTCAGCCGTGGCTAGATCGGGAACTGCGATGAGCCGAATACTGTCGAAGTCTTCGGCCAAGCGTAGGTACTCTCGGATTCCGAGCGGTCGTTCACACAGCTCTGCAAACGTGAAAGTCGCTGTGCCGCTTTCCGTAGCGACTGCCCGAACCGGGAGGCTGTTGACGATGAGCTCGATGCCGCTGTGCGGTACGACGGGTGAACCATCCAGGTCGATGCCCCAGCGTCCGGCCCCGAAGCCGATATGCCCTCGGTCTGTCACCGTTCTTCGGTAGTCGGGGCCAGGCCCGAGCGGCACCACCTCAAAGCGGGAGTTGATCAGTGCGATTGCCGGGATGAAGCGGTCATGGAAGAGCGGGTTAGGCATCAGGTCGTCTGGTGTGTAGTTCGACGTCGCCAGCACGAGGATGCCGCTGTGGATCAGAGCGTCGAGCGTCTTGGTGAGATACACCGCATCAGCTACATCATGGACATGGAACTCATCAAAGAGCACAACGCGAGCAGAGCCGACGAGCCTGTTGATCGACTTCTCGACCGGCTGCCGGGTCGCGGCTATCTCAGTCTGCAACTCGCGGAAAAAGCTGTGGAAGTGAAAGCGTCGTTTGCGAGCCGTTGGCACCGCATCGTAGTAGAGGTCGGAGAGCATCGACTTGCCTCGCCCAACCGCGCCCCAGAGATAGAAGCCATGCGCGGGCGGATCAAGCAGCCGAGCGATCGCGGCGTGCTGTGCGTCGTCGAACTCGACACCCGACTGCTCGACTGCCTCATAGAAGCGTGGGGAGGTTGAGACCGCGAGCCGATGAGGGCGCTCATCGAACGCCTGCTCTCGACGTTTCAGCCACATGCAGCATCCCTCCTGTTACTCTATTTTTATAGAGTAACAGGAGGGATGCCCGATGCCGCGCCCAGGAGATCGCCGGCCACTGCTCGCTGACCATGCGATCGCGGTGTTGGCTCGTGGCGGGGCGCGCGCCCTCACACATCAGGCTGTGGATCGTGAGGCGGGGCTTGCTGCGGGATCGACTTCCTACTACTTCCGCACCCGCGAGGCTCTGGTCTCTGCGGTTGTCGAGCGCATCCGGTTGCACTCGCGTGCTGCGTTCGACGCCGCGCCGTTGCCCAACCAGATCACTACGTGCACCGCATCCGAGTTCATCGCCGATCAGTTGGTCTCTCTCACGACGGACCGGCGAGCGCAGGCGTTAGCCGCCGTTGCTCTGCTTCCAGAAGTAGCAGCCGAGACCGAAGATCGGCCCAGTCTGCTGAACTGTCTCTTCTCTCGGCAACTCGCGGGCAACCTTGCCCAAGCACTCGGCTGCGCCCCTGGCGAACAAGTCCGAGTAGCTGACGATCTTGTTGACTTCTTGACGGGGCGACTCATCGGCGTCCTGTTCCTACCGAATACGGAGCAAAACGATAGCCGCACGGAGACACAGCGATCTATCGAGCGACTTCTGCAAGCAAGTCTCGGATAGCGATAGGCAGATGCGCTCATGCTCAAGCCCGCTTCCATTCAGCCGAACGGCAAGGGCAAGGTGCGCCAGGTCAATGAAACGCTGCTCCGCCTTGCCCCGGTGGGCGGGTTCCACAAGCATCCGCGTACTATCACCCCGGCGAGTTTTGACTGCGTACAAGTTGTGTTTCCGCGTGACGGATCGCTGATCCTCGATGGCGAACTCAGGGTGCAACCGCTTTCTGTCGGCCAGGTTGCGCTCGTGGCGCCGGGTGCGCTGATCGGATACCAAGCAGAGGGATTGGTAGCGACAACGACGCTTCTCGCGGGCGAACGTTCCCGCGCCGGACTCAGACAGCACACCCGGTTCGTGGCAGGAGACAGGGTGTGCGTACAGCGTCTCTGACACCGTCACGCCCAGGCAAGGAACGCGAGTCTTCGGCTCACAGCGAGGCGGGCTTCTCACCATTGGCAGCACAGACTCGTTCACACCACAGTCCGGTTGATCCTGTCGCGTTCGACTGCCTAAAGCTGATCGTCGTCCGTTCAGGCAGTGCGCGCTTGTTCAGTGAGTTCGGCACCAGGCATGTGAAGATCGGCGATGTCGTTCTCCTCGCCGCTAAGACGCTGTGCAGTTCCGAGCCGGAGAGCAGCGTTACGACGACCACGATCTACCTCGACCGTGACTATGTGATCGATCAGGTGTTCTGGCAATACGCGGCGCAGTTCTGCGATCGTCACAACGCGCGCGACTTCTTCGAGACCCACTTCTCGACACCCGCGCAGATCGTCCGTATCGGTGAGGATCGGGCCGGGATGCTCATGCCGTGGCTGGATGAGCTCGCCACGCTGAGCGTGGACGGTCTACATCCTGAGCGGTTCCTTCGGGCGCAAGCGCTGCTCTTCTCGGTGCTGGATGTCATCGTGCCATTCATGACGACGACAGCCGCCACGGTGACCGGTCGCCGTGGCAGCACTGTGGTCCCCGCTGCGCCGCGGCACCGTCAGTTCAAACCACTTCGCGTCGAAGCCCGCAACGTCGCGCAGCTCATACGAGACGATCCGGCTCGCCAATGGACCGTGCCGGAACTGGCGGACGCCGTTCACTTGTCGCCGTCACAGTTGAGACGTGTGTTCGTGGAGGCGTTCGGGAAGGCGCCCATCGCGTATCTGACGATGGTGCGCACAGAACGGATGGCGCAGTTACTGCGCTCGACTGTGCTTCCGGTCAGGCAGATCGCAGGAGAAGTGGGATGGGCGGACGCTGACTTCGCGGCCCGCCAGTTCCGTCGGGGCCTTGGGGTAACGCCAACGACGTACCGGCAGTTCGTGTGTGCGCCCGATTCGGACGGCGCGGCGTAGCCGCGTCCTGATCCGGCAGTGGTAGATCAGACGGCTTGCTTGACCAGCTCGGTTGATGCTCGTCGTTCGGCGCGAGCGGCCACGGCCTCGCGCACCCGGATGCGGGCGAGCAGGATCAGGCTGACGGGTCCCATGATGATGAACTTCATCGTGTTCCACAGGCAGAGGATGACGAGGAGGTTGAGCCATCCGGGTCCGCCGTCTGCGATGAGGGTGGTGAAGGTGCTCGCGGCCAGGAGGTAGGGCACGGCGAGGAGCATCGCGGGTACGCCCCATTTGAGTCCTCGTCTGGTGCGGATGGCGTCGAGGAGGATGTTGGTGGGCATGTAGCGGCGCAGGAATGCGCGGGTGTGGACGCTGAGGGTCCAGAGCTGGCGGATCATGACGGGGTTTCCTCTCACATGCACGACGGCTCGTCGGAGGCGGTGCGTGTGTGAGTGGCCGTGCGGCCTGCCCCGAGGAGCGTCATATCAAGGAGAAATCCGCCTCACCATCAGGGTACGACGCACCAGCGACATTCGAAAGAGCAACCGATCACAGCCCTCGGCTCGCACCCTCACGCCGCACCGTCCGCGAAGGATCATCGCTGCTCTCGGTGCCGGCGAGGTCGCGGAGCCTCGCGAGGGCGGCTTTCGCTCGTGCCGCGTCGATCTTCTGCGCATCGCTCTCTGGCGCCGTACCGAGCGGAGTGTGTGTGGTGATGTCGTAGCGGTCGCGATACGCGGCTACGGTTCGTGCTTGCCGTTTCCACGCTGCTGCGGCTCTCGTCTCTGCCGGTGTGGCTCCGACCGCGAGCACCCATTCCTGCCGTTCGGTGATCGCTTGGTCGAGAACGGCTTCGGCACGACGCTGGATCAGCTCGCGCCGCTCCGTCAGGGCCCTCCGCATCTCGGCGGACATGGGCCCGGTTGCTTCGGGGATGAGGCCGGCGATCAGGCGGGGTGCCTTGCGGGTACGACCAGAACCAGTCGGCCTCTCTGTGGCGCGGGCGAGGCGGTGATGCAGAACGGACGCGATGTCGTCGGCGTCGCCGAACCCTCGGGCTGCGACCAGGCGCGGCATGAGGACGTCGACGTTGTGGTGGTTCGCTTCCGCTCGCCGGAGCGCGGCGGTGAGGGCTCCGAATGCGTCGGATCGGATGGTGTCCGCTGCTTCGTCCGGGGTGAGGCCGGATTCGCGGATGAGGGTGGCGAAGCGGTCGTGTTGGGCGGCTTGCGCGATCGTCTCGTACTCGGCCGCGAGTTGACCCACCGACCCCCAGGTCTCGTGTTCGGCCGTGATGGTCTCGTGCGCGGAGAGCTCGGCGCCGACGTGCTGCAGGACCCCGTAGAGCACGCTCCGCGCGGTCGCATCCGGATCATCCGCGGGATGCGGAGTGGTGTGGTTGTCGTCGGGGCGATCGGTGGCGACGTAGGCAAGGTTCACCTGCCTGCCGCGGGTCATCGCGACATACAGGTTCTCCCTAGTCGTAGACGGATCAACGAGCACATGGGAGGTGTCGGTCGTGATGCCTTGTGCCCTATGTCCCGTGACTGCGTATCCCAGATCAACGTGATCGGAGACGTAGTCGGCGGGGAGGATCACGGTGCCGCGACTGTTCGCGCGGCGGACGGTGAGTGATCCGTCATTGCGAATATCGGTGACGGTCCAGCGGTCCCCGTTGCGTACCCAGCCACGTGGGGTGTGGAGTCGGCGGTCGTTCTTCCTGGTGATGATCGTGTCCCCGACCCCGGCACGGGCGTCGCCTTGGAGTTGGACTTCGCGGCGGGCGTTCACGGTGCCGTCGAGGATGAGGTCGGCGCGGGCGCGCTGATTCAGAGCATGGACGGATTCGGTCGAGTCCGCGATCAACACCGTCGGAACCCCGGCAAGGGTGTCGGCGCGCCAGGCTGTGTAGGCGGCGTCGATCATCGCCTCAGTGTTCCCGCCGGTGACGCGACCCTGGGCGGCGTAGGCGTCGATCGCTTCTGGCCGGCCGTGGCGGAGATCGAGGGAGGTGGTCTTTTCCCAGTCGTTGACGAAGCGGTGGACGTCGACCAGTTCGGGGGCGTCGTTGCGGTCGTGGACGAGGAGGGAGAACGCGCCGCCGGCGGTGACGGATTGCAGTTGCGCCCAGTCACCAACCAACAGCACCTTCGCGCCCATCTCTATCGCGTGCTCGGTGATCCGGTCGAGCGAGAAGGTTCCGGCGAGGGAGGCTTCATCCACGATCACGAGCTGCCCCTTACGGAATGACGTAC
>JAGQTK010000089.1 GCA_020439065.1 Microthrixaceae bacterium | reverse complement strand
GGGTGTTCCAGGCTTCGGCGTCCCAGATCTCGGCGTGGCTGCCGGCGCCGATCACGACGAGCTCACGGCCGAGGCCGGCGTAGCTGCGAAGCGGCGCGGGGATGGTGATGCGGTTCTGGGTATCGGGGAGCTCTGCGCTCGCGCCCGAGAGGAACACGCGCATGAAGTCGCGGGCCTGCTTGTTCGACAGCGGTGCCTGGCGGATCCGGTCGTGCACCTGCTCGAACTCGGCCGTGCTGAAGACATACAGGCAGTTCTCCTGCCCCCGGGTGACGACCATGCCGCCGGCGAGCTCCTCGCGAAACTTCGCGGGCAGGATGACGCGACCCTTGTCGTCGAGCTTGGGAGTGTACGTGCCCAGCATCATGGCGCGTCCCCCCTTCGTCCGGCCAAATCCAGGTGCCGCCACTTTACTCCACTTCCATCCACAAACACAGAGGCTCATCGAATATCGCCGTGTCGAAGCGCGATTCAGGCGCGGGAATACGAGAGAAATCAGGGTGGAGGATTTTGCTGCGCCAGCGCCGCTTCGGCGCGTCCCACGGCGCATCCGCACGGCCCGCCCGCAGGCCGCCGTTCCGCACGGCGCATCCGCACGGTCAGGGGCGGCGGTGCGCGCGCTCGTGCAGCAGGCCGCACCCCCGCGCGCTCGCAGGTGGGGCGAAGTGGAGCGGCGGGGCGAACACGTTCGCCGCGGGCACGAAAAAGGGCCGCTCCTTACGGAACGGCCCTTCACGGGTGTGCGAGCGATTGCACTCGCGCGATGGTGGCGGCGTGGCCTACATCTGCGCCGAGCGCGTGCGCGCGTCAGTGTTCGTTGCGACGATCCCAGCGATCGTTCATCCGGTCCATGAACGATGCAGAATTGGCCTTGGCGTTCGCGCCGGAGGACGCGCTGGCCGAGCCGCGTGGCACGACGTGCTCGACGCGGGTGGGCTTGATGGCGAGCACGACGCCTGCGAGCATCACGACGAAGCCGAGAATGCCCACGATGATCAGCTGCGTGGCGACACCGACGACCAGCGCGCCGAGGCCCGCAAGCACGAGCAGTGCACCGATGGTGATGTTGCGGTAGTTGAGCGCGTGGTTCCCGCTCGGTGCCGACACCACATCCGCATCGTTCTGCAGAAGTTGGCGTTCCATCTCATCGAGAAGGCGCTGCTCCTGTTCGGAGAGTGGCATGCTTCCCCCTCTTTGTCTTGGTTGAATCCTGATCCCAAGTGTAGCTGTCTCCAGGAACACTAGGCTAGGCCCGTGGATGCCTCATCTGACGTTCTTCAGGCCGTCTCACAGCGACTTGACACGTTCCTCGCCGCGCAGCGATTCGCGACCCTCCCGATGGGCGAGGATGCCGCCCTCCTGATCGACGCCGCAGCCCGGTCGCTGCGGGGCGGAAAGCGCCTTCGCGCCGCGTTCTGCTACTGGGGCTGGCGTGCGGTCGTCGACGCCCAAAACGACGCGTCGCCTGGCGATGCGCCGGCCCACGACGTCTCCCCGGATGCGGCGGATGAGACGGCCGTCGTCACCGTCGCGGCAGCGCTCGAGGTCTTCCAATCCGCGGCGCTCGCACACGATGACATCATCGACAATTCCGATACCCGCCGCGGCCAGCCCTCGAGCCACCGCGCCTTGGAGGCGCTGCACGGCGCCAACGGCTGGGCGGGTGATGGCGGCGCATTCGGGCGCGCGGCGGCACTCCTGCTCGGCGATCTGCTCGTCGCATGGAGCGATGACCTGCTCGAGGAGGGTCTCGAGCAGGTGGTGGATGCCGCAGCACGGCGCCGCACCCGGGCCGAGTACGCCACAATGCGCCGCGACGTCACGCTCGGGCAATTTCTCGACATCGCCGAGGAATCGGCCTTTGTCGTCTCCCCCGGCGCGGAGCACCTGGAGCGCGCCCTGCGCGTGGCCAGCTACAAGTCCGCGCGCTACAGCGTGCAGCAGCCGCTGACCATCGGCGGCGCCCTCGCGGGCGGCACCGAGGCGCAGTTGGCCGCACTCGCCGCGTTCGGCTACCCGATCGGCATGGCCTTTCAGCTGCGCGACGACGTGCTCGGCGTCTTCGGCGACGAGCGTCTGACCGGCAAGCCCACCGGCGACGACCTTCGCGAGGGCAAGCGCACCGCGCTCATCGCCATCACGCGCGAGGCGCTTCCCGTCGCCGATCGCGAGCACCTGGACGCCCTGCTCGGCGACCCGAACCTCGATGCCGAGCAGATCGCCGCCCTCCAGGCCATGATCGTCGCGACCGGCGGGCTCGATGAGGTCGAGCGCCGCATCGACGAGTATGCGCAGCTGGCCGAGGCGGCGCTCGCCGACCCGTTGCTGGGTGCATCCGCGCGCGGTGTGCTGCGAACGCTCGCCGTCAAAGCCACGCGCCGCAGCGCCTGATCCCGCCGCCTACGCGAGCGTGCGAGCGACTCGGCGCACTTCCGACTTGCGGCCGGCGCGCAGCGCCTCGATCGGCGCGACACCGATCGTGTCATCGACCGCCAGGAGCCAGTCGATCACCTCGTCGTTCGAAAAGCCCGCGTCTTGCAGCACCATGATGGTGCCGCGCAGCGAGGCGATGAGCTCGTCGTTCTGGAGAAACAGCGCGGGGACCAGGAACGAGCCGGTACGGGCCGAGCCGATCAGGAAATGATCTTCGAGCAGCCGGCGCACCCGCGACGGGCTCTCGCCGAGGATCACCCCAATCTCAGCGAGGCTGAGCCACGTCACCGCGCTCGATGCGGCGGAGGCGTCGGCAAGGTCGGCGGCAAGGTCTGGTGTGTCGTTTCCCACGCACTTATGTTCTCACCCTTTCGCGATGCCGTTCGCACGCGTCGCGCCATTGCGCCGCGCTCGAACCCCACAAGCCACAGCAACCACATGAATCACACCAGCATCATTGATCACGGCAGGCTCAGCGGTTTACTCTCATTGACTTGAATCCACTTTCGTGTCACCGTGAGACGTTGCCTGCACGCAGGCGCACGGGAACGACGCACAGCGCGCTCCGCCCCGGGCGCACCGCCTGACACACCATGCGTGCAGCGCACCGCTGCACGCGAGAGAGGTCCGCCATGGGAGCCGCACACACCCACCGTTCGACATGGGTCGACGCACAGCCCCAGCCCGCCGCGAGCAAGCGCGCCGGCTACACCGTGCTCCCCCTCGCGGTCCTCGGCTCCATCGCCGTGACACTGGGCGGCACCGCCGCGGCCGCGGCCGAGCCATCCGAGCGACGCGACACGGTCACGCCCGGCGACCGCAACCTCGCCGCCGCCGATCGCAGCGGCGTCGCGGCAGCGGCAATCCGGCAGACGGTCCAGCCCGCGCCCGAGACATATACCGTCCGCCCCGGCGACACCGTCAGCGGCATCGCGGCGCAGTTCGGTCTGCGCACCGCCGATGTGCTCGGCCACAACGGCCTCTCGCGCGACTCGATCATCCATCCCGGCCAGGTGCTGCGCCTGCTCGCCGCGTCGGCGGCACCGAGCACACCCGCCCCATCGGCGCCCGCCGCTGTGCACACCGTCGTCTCGGGCGACACGATCAGCGCCATCGCCGCCCGCTACGGTCACACCATCGACGCGGTGCTGAACGCGAATGGCATGACGCGCGCCTCGATCATCTATCCCGGCCAGCCCGTCGCACTGCCCGGCGCCGTTGCCCCCGCACCGGCCCCGTCTCCGCAGGCTCCTGCCGCGCTCTCCCACACCGTGGTCGCGGGCGACACGATCAGCGCGATCGCCCGGCGCTACGGCACGACGACCGACGCCGTGCTGGGGGCCAATCGCCTCTCGCGTGCGTCCATCATCTACCCCGGCCAGCGCATCGTGCTGCCGAGCGCCCCCGCGGCGCCCGCGGCCCCCACGGCACAGGCCGCCCCGGCCTCCGCGCCCGGGCTCGACGCCGAGCAGGCTGCCAACGCGCAGCTCATCATCCGCGTCGGTCGCGAACTGGGTGTCAGCGACCGCGGGGTGCAGATCGCCCTCGCAACCGCGATGCAGGAGTCATGGCTGCGCAACCTCGATTGGGGCGACCGCGACTCGCTCGGCCTGTTCCAGCAGCGACCGAGCCATGGCTGGGGCACGGCCGAGCAGGTGCGCGACCCCGTGCACGCCACCAAGGCCTTCTTCGGCGGCCCGAGCGACCCGAACGGCAACCGCACGCGCGGCCTGCTCGACTACGCCGGCTGGGAGCAGCTCAGCCTCACCGAGGCCGCGCAGGCCGTGCAGATCTCGGCCTACCCCGACCGCTACGCCCGCTGGGAGGCCCCCGCGGCCGCATGGCTCGCGGCGCTTGGCTGATCCCCCGCGTGCGCTTCCCCCACCCGATGCATACGAGCCCGGTACGGCGAACGGGCTTCGGCCCGCGACATCCGTAGACTTTCACCGTGTCATCCAGCCAGCAGACCGACCCGATGATCGGCCGTCTCGTCGACGGTCGCTATCGGGTGCGCGCGCGCATCGCGCGAGGCGGCATGGCCACCGTCTACGTGGCGACCGATCTGCGACTCGAGCGTCGCGTGGCCCTGAAGGTCATGCACGCCCACCTCAGCGACGACTCGGTCTTTCAGAGCCGCTTCATCCAGGAGGCACGCTCCGCCGCACGCCTGGCGGATCCGCACGTCGTGAACGTGTTCGATCAGGGGCAGGATCGCGACATGGCCTACCTGGTCATGGAGTACCTCCCCGGGATCACGCTGCGCGAGTTGCTGCGCGAGCAGAAGAAGCTCAGCGTGCAGCAGACCGTCACGATCATGGATGCGATCCTCGGCGGGCTCGCCGCGGCGCACCGCGCGGGCATCGTGCACCGGGACGTCAAGCCCGAGAACGTGCTCCTGGCCGAGGACGGACGCATCAAGATCGGTGACTTCGGCCTCGCGCGCGCGACCACCGCCAACACCGCGACCGGTCAGATGCTGCTCGGCACCATCGCCTACCTCGCCCCCGAACTGGTCACTCGCGGCCAGGCGGACGCCCGCAGCGACATCTACGCGCTGGGCATCATGCTCTACGAGATGCTCACCGGTGAGCAGCCCTTCAAGGGCGAGCAGCCGATGCAGATCGCGTATCAGCACGCGACCGACAAGGTACCGCGCCCGAGCGCGCGCGCCGGCGGCATCCCGGAAGAGCTCGACGAACTTGTGCTGTGGGCCACCGAACGCGAACCCGATGACCGTCCCATCGACGCACAGGCCATGCTGGACCGGCTGCGTGAGATCGAGCGCGCCCTCGGTGTCACGCCCCTGAATCGAGGCGTCGGCTCGACCGCGGGGGTGCCGATCGTCGAGGACTACCACTCGGGCGATGTCACCCGCGTGCTTCCCGGGGGGATGGTCGATTCCGCCACCGCCCCCGTGGCCGCGGCGCTCGACAACTCGGGCCGACTGCGCCAGCGCACGCGGCGCCGGGCCGGCCGGGGCGCGGCCCTGCTCGTGCTTGTCCTCCTGCTCGCCGCCGCCGCCGGCACCGTCGGCTGGTGGTTCGGCTCCGGCCCGGGCTCCCTGATCTCCGTGCCCGACGTCGCCGGCCGCAGCTACGACGACGCCGCCGCGATGCTCGACGAGGAGGGGCTCACCCCCATCCGGGTGGATGCCTCCGATTACGACGTGCCCGCCGGGACCGTGATCCGCACCGACCCCGAGACCGGCATCCGTCTCGAGCGCGCGGCCGAGGTATCCGTCGTCGTCTCCACCGGCCCCGCGATGCACACCGTCCCGGTGCTCGTGGGGATGCCATCCACCACTGCACACGGCACGCTCCAGGCTGACCGGATCATCGTCACCGAGCCGATGCTCGAAGAGTTCTCGGATGCCGAGTCCGGCACCGTGATCGCCGCGACGCGCACCCCGCGCGCCGGCGGCGAGCCGGTGGGCTTCGGGGATGGCGGCGACGCGTACGAGGGCGACGAGGTCACGCTGACCGTGTCGCTCGGCCCCGTGCCCGCCGTTGCGGGCGACACGATCGAGGCCGCAACCGCGAAGCTGCGAAGTGTCGGTCTCGAGGTCGCCTCCGAGCGGACGGAGGTGTTCAGCGACACCGTCCGGGCCGACCTCGTCATCGAGCTCGCACCCCGCGACGGCGGCGGCAATTGGCGCCCCGCCGACGCCGTGACGCTGGTCGTCTCGAAGGGCCCGCAACCCTTCCCCATCCCAGATGTGAAGGGGATGACGCGGGATCAGGCCAAGCGCGCCCTCGAAGCGCAGGGCTTCAAGGCGAGCTGGGCGGTCTTCTGGGGAGCCATCCCCAATGACCTCACGCGGGTTGCGAGCATGGACCCCGGCGCGGGCACCGAGCGCCCCAAGGGCACCGAGGTCTATCTGCAGCTGACCGCGTCCGGCTAGCGCCGCCCACCATCCGGCGCTCCACACGCAAAAACGACGCCGACCCGGCGCGCATGCACGGGGTCGGCGTCGTTCGCCTGGCGCGAAGCGGCTAGCGGGCGCGCAGCTCCTCGGCGACCAGGAAGGCCAGCTCGAGCGACTGCTTGTGGTTCAGGCGCGGGTCGCACAGCGACTCGTACCGCGTGGCAAGGGTCTCTTCGTCGATCATCTCGGCGCCGCCCAGGCACTCGGTCACGTCGTCGCCCGTGAGCTCGACGTGGATCCCGCCCGGGTGCGTGCCGACGGCGCGGTGCGACTCGAAAAAGCCCCGCACCTCGTCGACCACGTCTTCGAAGCGGCGCGTCTTGTAGCCGTTCGGGGTCGTGATGCCGTTGCCGTGCATCGGGTCGGTGACCCACAACGGCGTCGCGCCGTACTCCTTGGTCGCCTCCAGCAGCGCGGGCAGCGCGTCGCGGATCTTGCCGGCGCCCATGCGCGTGATGAACGTCAGACGGCCGGGCTCGCGCTCAGGATCGAGCTTGTCGATCAGTCGGTGCACGGTCTCGGGCGTGGTGGTGGGCCCGAGCTTGACACCGATGGGGTTGCGCACCCGCGAGAAGTAATCGACGTGCGCACCGTCGAGGTCGCGCGTGCGCTCGCCGATCCACAGGAAGTGTGCCGAGGTGTTGTACGGCGTCCCGGTACGCGAGTCGATGCGCGTCATCGGGCGCTCGTAGTCCATCAGCAGCCCCTCGTGGCCGGTGTAGAACTCGACACGACGCAGCTCGTCGAAGTCGGCGCCTGCCGCCTCCATGAACTTGATCGCGCGGTCGATCTCGCCCGCGAGCTGCTCGTAGCGCTGGTTGGCCGGGTTCGCGGCGAAGCCACGGTTCCAGCTGTGCACCTCGCGCAGATCGGCGAAACCGCCCTGCGTGAACGCGCGAATGAGATTGAGCGTGGATGCCGCGGTGTGGTAGCCGCGCAGCAGTCGGGAGGGGTCAGCAGCCCGCGATTCCGGGGTGAAGTCGTAGCCGTTGACGATGTCGCCGCGGTATGCGGGCAAGGTGACATCGCCGCGGGTCTCGGTGTCGCTGGAGCGGGGCTTGGCGAACTGCCCCGCCATGCGGCCCATCTTCACGACCGGCATCGACGCGCCGTAGGTGAGCACGACCGCCATCTGCAGCACCGTCTTGACGCGGTTGCGGATCTGGTCGGCGGTGGCCCCCGCGAAGGTCTCGGCGCAGTCGCCGCCCTGCAGGAGGAATGCGTTCCCCGAGGCGGCCTTCGCGAGGCGGTCCTTGAGGGTGTCGACCTCGCCGGCGAACACGAGCGGCGGCAACGACGCGATCTCCGTCGACACGGCCTGGACCGCGGCGGGGTCGGGCCATGATGGCTGCTGCTTGATCGGCAGGCTGCGCCAATAGTCCAGACCCTCGATCACCTGTTCGCTGGGACGAAGGGCCTGATCGGCGAGCTGCGACACGGGCGTGTTTC
>JAGQTK010000088.1 GCA_020439065.1 Microthrixaceae bacterium | reverse complement strand
GGCCAGTTCATGAAGGCGCTCAGGCCGCCTGCCTCATCGACGATGTCGGACCCGGGCTGCAGATACAGGTGATAGGCGTTCGCCAGTACCGCCTGGGCGCCCAGTGCGGCGAGTGACTCCGGCAGCACGGCCTTGACGGTCGCCTTGGTCCCCACCGGCACGAAGGCGGGGGTCCGGATCGCGCCGTGCGGGGTCTCGATCACGCCGGCTCGAGCCCGGTCGCGACTGACCTCGACGCTGAAGGGGAGCCGCATCCCGGTCACCACCACTCCGTGCCCGGAGCGCCCTTGTAGGGACCCGTGATCCTGCTGGTGGGCCAGTCGCCGTAGAACGGGCTGTCGAGCGGGATGACCTGCTCGCCATCGACCTCGCACAGATCCACCCGCTGCGGATAGAAGCAGATGGCATCTGTGAGCTCGACGTAGGGGGCGCGCGGCGCGGGATACCACCACCCGGCATCGCGGACCACCGGTGCGCCGGGTACCGCCAAGTCCACGTATCGCGCTGACCCCTTGAACTCACACACCGTGCGGGTCGGCGACGCGGCGAGCAGATCCGCGCGCACGTCCTCGCGGGGGATGTAGTAGGCGGGGGCGTGGGCGGTCTCGAGAATGCGCATGCTGCGCCGGGTGTCGGCGACGACGATCCCGCCGTGGATCACGCGGACGTGTTCGGTGGAGTGATCGAGAGCCGGCGGTCGCGGGTAGTCCCAGACCGACTCGGGAGCGTTCATCTCACCACCGGCGTCCGAGGCCGGGATCAGCCGACTCCCAACAGGTCGATGACGAAGACCAAGGTGCGGCCCGACAGGCGATGGCCGCCCCCGGCCGGCCCGTAGGCCAGCTCGGGCGGGATGACCAGTTCGCGGCGGCCGCCGACCCGCATACCAGGGATCCCGTCCTGCCACCCCTGGATGAGCCCGCGCAGCGGGAACTCGATCGATTCCCCGCGGCTCCACGACGAGTCGAACTCCTCGCCGGAGTCGTAGCCGACGCCCAGATAGTGGACGGTGACGTTGGCGCCGGGCGTCGCCTCGGCGCCGTCGCCGACGATGAGGTCCTCGATGACGAGGGTGTCGGGGGCCGGGCCCTCGGGCGCGTCGACCTCGGGCTTGGTGCGTGAATCAGTCATGCTTCCATCCAAGCCGAGCGCGGGCCCCTCGGTCAACGCGACGCGTGCGCCCAGCGCGAACACCGCCCGGCCGCCACCACCCCTTGACAGCCCCGGCGGCGAGGTGCACCCTGAGGGCAGATCAACTCAACGCCCGGGAGTCACGCAGGCATCGCCGCTGCACCGGGCGTTGAGTTTGCGACGACGACGACACCGCGCGACGACGACACCGCGCGAGTACGACACCGCGCGATTGCGCACCCGCGCGTCACCGCGCGAACAGCGCGGCGCGGGCGTGCGCGGTGCGCGCCAGCAGCTCGCGCTCCGTGGCCGCGGCCCCCGGGTCGCGCCCGGTGATCGCCCGCTGTCGCGCGGCGGCGAGGCGCGTGGCATCCCGAATGAAGGTCTTCATGATCGGCACCCGATTGCCCGGCAGCGTGCGAGCCCACGCCAGGCCGGCGCGGCGCCCGGGTGGGGTCGCCAGCATCCGCACCTCTTCGCGCGTGAACCAGCCCGCGGCGGCGTAGTCCCCGAGGCGCGCGCTGGTGATCCGCGCCTCCTCCCGCCGAAGCAGCAGCACACCGACGATGAAGGCGATGAACAGCGGAACCTGCACCGTGAGGTACAGGCCGAAGAAGTCGCCGAACACCGCCGAGCCGTTCCAGAACGCGTGCAGCGCGACCGCGCCGGCGAAGCCGACAAGCCCCGGGCCAAGCGCGGCCGAGGCGGAGGCGCCACGCCGCGCCGCAAGCCCCAGCGCGTATCCGGTGACGCTCGTGAACATCACGTGCGCGAACGGCGAGAGGATGCCGCGCACGAAGAACGTGGCGCCCGTCTGCGCGGCCCCGCCCTCGATCAGGCTGACGGCGAAGTATTGGATGTTCTCGGTGAACGCGAAGCCCGCGCCGATGAGCGCGCCGTACACGATGCCGTCGATCGGGCCATCGAAGTGGCGCCGCGCCAGCACCAGCACCAGAAAGACGCCGAGCCCCTTGAAGAACTCCTCGACGATCGGCGCCTGCACCACCGCGGTGAACGTCTCGCTCCGCGCGAACGAGGCTGGATCGAGCACGAGGGCGAGGCCCAGATCGACCAGCAGCGTCAGCCCCACCGCACCGATCGCGCCGCCGGCGAAGGCGAGCCCCATGAGCGCGCGCGGCTCCGGCTCCCAGCGATCGACCAGGCGAACCGCAAGCAGGACGCCCGCGAGCGGCAGCAGGGCGAGGAACATCCCGATGACCGAGGCCTCGGTGCCGAGAAACTGCAGAAAATAGGCGACGAGCCCGACGAGCACCACCGCGAGCACACCGATGACCCAGACGAGCAGGGCGCCGGAGCGCCGCCCCGCCACCACGGGAAGCGCGGCCTGTGGGAGGGCCGGCGGCACGATCGCCTGCGGCTGCGCGTGGTAGCCCTGCGAAAGCGGTGACGCGAACTGCCCCGACCAGGAGCCCACCGGATCGTGCTGCTGAAACATTCCACGGCCCGACGGCAGCGGTGACGGGGGAACTCCGTGCGACATGCGCATCAGCCTAGAACAGCAAGGTCATCTGGCGTTGGCGCACGCGGCCGGTCGACTACCGTGTGGATATGCGCTTCGCCCACCTTTTCGCCGATGACAACCCCACTCCCCGTCTCGCGGTCATCGAGCCCGCCGGCACCTCGACCTCGCCCGAGGCCGGGGCTGAGGCGCAGACGTGGGAGGCGCTGTTTCTCGACGAGCTGATGGATGCCGCGCCCGCCGACTCGCAAGAGCTCATCGAGCGCGGCAAGGCCGGTCTCGACGAGGTCCGCGCGGCACTCGCGACCGTCGCGGCGGATGATCCGCGCCGCCACCGCACCACCGAGTTCGGCTATGCGTCCGCCATCGTGCGGCCCCCGGCGATCGTCGCGATCGGGCTGAACTACGCCGCGCACTCCAGCGAACTGGGCCTGCAGACCGACAGCACCCCCACCGTCTTCACGCTCTGGCCGAACTCGCTCGCCGGGCACGAGGGCACCACCGTGTGGCCGCGCTCGGTCAGCGAGACCGTCGACTACGAGGCCGAGCTCGGCGTGATCATCGGACCCCCCGCGCGCAATGTGACGCCGCCCGATGCGCTCGAGCACGTCTGGGGTTACACGGTGGTCAACGACATCACCGCACGCGACATCCAGTTCTCTGAGGCCCAGTGGTCGCGCTGCAAGTCGTTCGACGGCTTCACCCCGACCGGCCCGACGCTCGTCACCGCCGACGAGATCCCCGACCCCCAGGCGCTGCACATCGGCACGGTCTGCGATGGCCAGGTGGTGCAGGATGCCTCGACCGGCCAGATGGTCCACACCGTGCGTTCGCTGATCGCGCACCTCTCGCAATCGACCACCCTCCTGCCGGGCACGCTGATCTCGACCGGCAGCCCGGGCGGCGCCGGCTATTCGCGTGAACCGCAGATCTTCCTGCGCGACCGCTCCACGGTCACCGTCACGATCGAGGGCATCGGCTCGCTCACCACCCACTGCCGCGTCATCGACTGACACGCGGCCAGCGCGCACTCCCACGGGAGACGTCGGGTCGCACGGGAACGTCGGGCAGCTGAGCCTCCGGGCGTCATTGACCGGCCGTTCAGCTGCCCGACATCTGCAGGTGCACGTCGGGGCGCACCTCGTCATGGGTCTGCGACTATCCTGACCCATTTCGCGGGGCGGCGCCGCAAGATGACTTCGGCCGCGGCGCCCGCCCCTCGACGGCGCCGGTCAGAGGTCTTCGGGCGCCAGCACGATCGGGATCGCGGCGGTGATCGCCTCCAGTCCCGACAGCCGCGCCGGCGAGAGCTGCTTGGTGACCTCCTCGCGCGTCATGAGCCCGCCCTCGACGACGAGATCGGCGACGTTGTGGCCGGTCAGCAGCGCGGTCTTCGCGAGGGCGGCAGCCGCCGCGTAGCCGATGAACGGGGTCAGCGCCGTGATGACGCCGACCGAGGCGCCCACCATCGCCCCGAGGCGCGCGCGGTTCGCGGTGATGCCGTCGATGCAGTTGACGCGCAGCGTCCACATCCCCTGACGCATCCACGTGATCGACTGGAAGATCGAGTGCGCGATCACCGGTTCGAACGCGTTCAGCTGCAGCTGGCCCGACTCGACCGCCATCGTCACGGTCATATCGGCGCCCGCCACCGCGAAGGCGACCTGGTTCATCACCTCGGGGATCACCGGGTTCACCTTGCCCGGCATGATGCTCGAGCCGGCCTGTTGCGCTGGCAGGTTGATCTCCCCGAGGCCCGCCTGGGGGCCGCTCGAGAGCAGGCGCAGATCGTTGCAGATCTTCGAGATCTTGATGGCGTTGCGTTTGAGGGTCGACGACACCGACATGAACGCGCCCGTGTCGCTCGTCGCCTCGACGAGGTCCTGTGCGGTGACGAGATCCATGCCGCTGATGGCACGCAGGTGGTGCAGCACCCGCGCCGCGTAGTCGGGGTGCGTGGTGATGCCGGTGCCGATCGCGGTGGCGCCCATGTTGATCTCGCGCAGCAGATTCGTGTTCTCGGTCAGGCGCTTGTAGTCCTGCGCGAGCGACGTCGCGAAGCCGTGAAACTCCTGGCCGAGCGTCATCGGCACGGCATCCTGCATCTGCGTGCGACCGACCTTCAACACATCATGAAACTCGAGCGACTTCGCCAGGAACGACTGCCGAAGCCGTGCGAGCTCGTCGAGCAGGCTGCGCATCGCGAGCATGATCCCGACCTTGATCGCCGTGGGGTACACGTCGTTCGTGGACTGGCTGCGGTTCGTGTCGTCGATGGGCGAGAGAAACGCGTAGTCGCCCTTCTCACGACCGGCGGCCTCCAACGCGATGTTGGTGATCACCTCGTTGGCGTTCATGTTCGTCGAGGTGCCGGCACCGCCCTGGATGACGTCGACCTTGAACTGTTCGTGGAACTCCCCGTCGATCACCCGCTGCGCCGCGCGGTCGATCAGCTCGGCCTTGGCGGCGTCGAGCACGCCGATGTCGCGGTTCGCACGCGCGGAGGCTTGCTTGACCATGGCGAGCGCGACCACCAGCTCGGGGTAGATGGAGATCGGTCGCAGGCTGATCGGAAAGTTGGCTGCCGCGCGGGCGGTGTGGATGCCCCAATACGCGTCCGCCGGGATCTCCAAGGACCCCAATGAATCGGTTTCGAGTCGAGTGCGCGCGATCGCGTCCTGTGCCATGGTGCCGTCCTTGTGAAGCTCAGAATGGATGTCCCGAACGGATACTCCAGCCTATCCTTGCGGGCGCTCCAGCGGACCCCGCCGCTCGTTCGCGCCTGCGCGCCCCGGCGTTCGTTCGCGCGGCTGCGCGCACCCCGGAGCTCAGTTGCGTGGTGGTTTGCGCGAGAACAGCTCCAACCGCTCCTCGGGGGTGCGCTGCGCCATCTGCGCCAGCCACTGCGCCGAGAACGTCGCCGGGCCGTGCTCTTCCCCCAGCGGCACGACAGCGTGCGTGATCGTGTGCTCGTACACGTGCACGAGGTGGAACGACTGCCCGGCATCCATGCCGTTGACCTCCTCGGCGGGGTTTGCGAGGTTCATCGAATAGCAGGTGGCGGATGCGACCGAGACCGGGATGCCCGCGAAGGTGCCGTGCGTGGCGTAGTGCAGGTGTCCGGCGAGGATCGCCCGCACATCGCTCCCCCGCAGCACCTCGGCGAGGGCCGCCTGCTCGCGCAACTCGAGGATGTCGAAGAACGCGAGGTGCGTCGGCAGCGGCGGATGGTGCATCGCGAGGATGGTGCCAAGCGGTGCCGGCGTCGCGAGCGCATCCCGCAGCCACGCAAGCTGGGCCGGGCTCAGCTCGCCGTGGTGCCACCCCGGCACCGAGGTGTCGAGGGCGATGAGTCGGAGCCCGCCGAGATCCCAGATGCTGTCGACGGGCTCCTCCGACGGCTCGAGCCCGAGCAGATCCCGGCGCATCTCAGGGCGCTCATCGTGATTGCCGGCGATCCAGACAACGGGGGCGCCGAGCCGCGCGGCAACGGGCTCGACGATCTCGCGCAGGCGCGCATACGCCTCGGGTTCGCCGTCCTCCGTGAGGTCGCCGGCGAACACGATCGCGTCCGGCCGTACGCCCAGGCGCTCCACCTGCGCCATGGTGGCCGCCAGCGTGCGCTCCGTATCGAAGCGCCCGCCCAGCAGGGCGTTCCCGCCGCGCAGGTGGGTGTCGGCGATGTGCACGATCGTGCGCGAGGCGGGCGGGTACTGACCGAATTGCGGTGTGCGCTGCGGGGCGGCATCCATCATGCGACCGAGCCTAGCGGGCCGCCGCGGGCGCGCTAGAACGTGACGATGAGCACGATGCCGCCCAGCACGGCGACGGCGCAGAGCCCGAACGAGGCGTATGCGCCCCACAGGGCGATGCGCCGTTGCAGCGGCGTGAGCGGGTTCTTCCGTGCGGCCTTCGCCGCGGCCGCCGCCGCGCGTTTTGCCTCGCGCGGGGTGATGACGGTGATCGCATCGGTGAACTCGGCGGGGGCGACGACGGGTACGGCGCCGGCGCGCACCAGCAGGCGCAGTGCAAGCGCGTAGAAGAAGACGACCGCGATCGCGCCGAGCATGGCCGCGACGAACACCTCCAGGAAGGCGATCCACTCGATACTCATCGTGCGTCCTCCTCGTCACGGCGGGGCTGCGCGGCGGGCGGGGGGCCGTCGACCGGCGAGCCCGGCTCGGGCCGCGTGAGCGTGTGGGGCTTGCCCTTGGCACGGTCCTTCTTGCGCTGGGCGCGCTGCGCGGCGTGTTCGAGCTCGGCGGTGTGCCGCGCCTTCTCCTTCGCGAGCGCCCGCTCCTTGGCCGCGGCCTTGGCGACCTGCCGTTCGATCTCGGCCTTCACTCGCGCCTCTTCGCGCAGGATCTGCCGCTGGCGACGGGTCGGCGGCGGGTTGCGCTTCACCTTGACCGCGGTGCCCGATTCGGCAACGTCGCTCATCGCGTTCGAGGAGTTGACCTCGTGGCGGCGCGAGCGGACGAAGATGGCCACGACGATCACGACGGCGAGCACGAAGTCGATCAGGATGCCCCAGCCCGGCAGGGCGACGACGATCCAGGCGGCGACCGCGCCCACGGCGCCGGCCGCGGGCAGGGTGAGCACCCAGCCCACGAAGATGCGGCCGACCGTGCCCCAGCGCACCTTCGAGCCGCGACGGCCGAGGCCCGAGCCGATGACCGAGCCGGAGGCGACCTGCGTGGTCGACAGCGCGAACCCGAGCGCGCTCGACGAGAGGATCGTCGCCGCGGTCGAGGTCTCGGCGGCGAAGCCCTGCGCCGGCTTGACGCTCGTGAGGCCCTTGCCGAGGGTGCGGATGATGCGCCACCCGCCCAGGTAGGTGCCCAGCGCGATGGCCACGGCACAGGCGACCTTGACCCACAGCTGCGGCTCGTGGTGCGCCGCGGACTGCCAGCCGACCGTGATCAGGGCCAGGGTGATGACGCCCATCGTCTTCTGCGCGTCGTTGGTTCCGTGTGCCAGTGCGACCAGGGACGAGGTGAAGATCTGCCCCCATCGGAAACCAGATCGGCCGTCGGGTTTGTTGTCGTAGCGGCGGGTCACGGAGTAGGCGATCTTCGTCGCCGCGAAGGCGATGATTCCGGCTGTCAGCGGGGCGATCAGAGCCGGGAGAATGACCTTCGACAGCACGATGCCGAAGTCGACGCCGCTCACCCCCACACCCACGAGGGTCGCGCCGATGAGGCCACCGAACAGAGCATGCGAGGAGCTGGAGGGCAGGCCAAGGAGCCAGGTG
>JAGQTK010000087.1 GCA_020439065.1 Microthrixaceae bacterium | reverse complement strand
CCTCTACGGCGACCGGCACAACTGGTTCGCCGCCTACGCCTACTGGTACTTCCGCTACTACGGCCACGACGCGGTCCGGCTGCTCGACGGCGGCCGCGACAAGTGGATCGCCGAGGGGCGCCCGATGACCACGGATGCCCCGGCCCTGGGCGCGAGCGAATACCCGGTCGTGAAGCGGCAGGACGCCGCGATCCGCGCGTACCGCGACGACGTGCTCGCGCACTTCGGCAAGCCGCTGATCGATGTGCGCTCGACCGAGGAGTACACCGGGGAACGCACCCACATGCCCGCCTACCCCGAGGAGGGGGCCCTCCGTGGCGGACACATCCCCTCGGCGCGCAGCGTGCCGTGGGCCCGCGCCGCCGCGGAAGACAGCACCTTCCGGCCGCTCGCCCAGCTGCGCGAGATCTACGAAGGCGAGGCCGGCCTCACCCCCGGCGACGACGTCATCGCCTACTGCCGGATCGGCGAGCGATCGGCGCACACGTGGTTCGCGCTGAAGTACCTGCTCGGCTTCAGCAGCGTGCGAAACTACGACGGTTCCTGGACCGAGTGGGGCAGCGCCGTGCGCGTCCCGATCGTGACCGGCGCCGAGCCCGGCGCCGCGCCGAGCCCGATCGCCGCCCGCTGAGCACCGCCCGCTGAGGCGGACTATTCGCCGGGTGCGCGCTCCAGCACGAACACGGGGATGACCCGCTCGGTTTTGCGCTGGTAGTCGGCGTAGTTCGGGAACGCCGCAACCGCGCGCTCCCACCACAGGGCGCGTTCCTCGCCGCCCAGCTCGCGAGCCGCGTACAGGTGCTTTTGCGCGCCGTCTTGCAACTCGACGAGCGGGTTGGCCTTGAGGTTGTAGTACCAGAGGGGATTCTTCGGCGCGCCACCGATGGACGCGACCACGGCGTACTGGCCATCGTGCTCGACGCGCATCAGCGCGGTCTTGCGCAGCAGCCCGCTCTTCGCGCCCTTGCTGGTCAGCACGATCACCGGCTTGCCGTGCAGCGACGTGCCCTCCGTGCCGCCGGAGCTCTCGATCAGCTCTGCCTGCTTGCGCGCCCACTCCGTGGTGCTTGGTCCGTATTCTCCGACGAGTGCCATGCCCCCATTGTTCACCTGTTCGGCGCGGGCGGGGCCGATGCCCGGCCGTGTGACGGAGCGCGCCCGATGCGTCCGTGGGAGAATGGCAGCGATGTCTGAGACCACACTCCCCGCCACGCTCGCCGAGATTCGCGACGAGTTCCTCGAGCTCGACGAGCCCGTTCGCCTGCAGCTGCTGCTTGAGTTCGCCAACGAACTGCCAGAGGTCCCGGCCCGCTATGAGGGCCACCCCGAGCTCACCGAGCGCGTGGTCGAGTGCCAGTCGCCCGTGTACATCGTCGTCGACATCGATGACGATGGGCTGGTGCACATGCACGCGACGGCGCCGCGCGAGGCGCCGACCACGCGCGGCTTCGCGAGCATCCTGGTCCAGGGGATCAGCGGCCTCACGGCCCAGGAGGTGCTCGGCATTCCGGACGATTTCCCCCGCACGATCGGCCTCACCCGCGCCGTGTCGCCGCTGCGGATCGGGGGCATGACCGGCATGCTCCTGCGCGCCAAGCGCCAGGTCGGCGAGAAGTCCGGCCTGTGACGACGCTCTTCGAGCTGGTGCCGAGCACCCTCGACGCCGTCGAGGTGCCCTCGGACGCGGCAACCGCCTTCATCGCCGCCCGGTACGCGCGCGACGATGCCGCCTATGTGCGGCTGAACATGATCACGAGCCTCAACGGCGCGGCGGCGGGCGGTGACGGCACCAGCGACACCCTCACGAGCGTGGTCGACCGCACCGTGCTGCGCGCGATCCGCGACGCCGCCGACGTGATCGTCGTCGGCGCACAGACCGTGCGTGCCGAGGGCTATGTGCTGCCGCGCACCGCGCTGCTGGCCGTGGTCACCCGTTCCGGCGAGCTCGGCGGCCACCGCTTCGAGCCCCGCCCGGGCGCCGAGACCCGCGTGCTGATCTTGTGCCCTGCGGGTTCGCGCGCGCACCGCGAGGGGGTCCGTCTCGCCGACGGCATCGACGCAGACATCGTCCCGGTGACGCCGCGCGATGATGGCACCCTCGACCCGGTGGCCATCATCGCCGCGCTCGCCGCCCGTGGCCACCGCCGCGTGGTCTGCGAGGGTGGCCCCGCGCTCACCGCGCAATTCGTCGCGGCCGGCGTGATCGACGAATACTGCCTGACCGTCGCCCCGACCATCGAGGTGGGCGAGCATGCCCTCTTCACGGTCGCGCCCGGGGCACGCCCCGATACGAGCGTTGCCGGGATGCTCGTCGACGACGTGGGCTTCAGCTACCTGCGGGCGAAGGTTCGCCCAGCAGCTGCTGCTCGCCCAACCACGCCGTGATCGCCCGCGACCAGCGCGCCTCGTCGTAGTTCCACAGCTTGGTGTGCCGAGCCTCGGTGAACACCTCGAGCGTCACGAGATCGGGCCGCTCGCTCGCCAGGCGGTGCGAGCCGCCGGAGGGCACGAAACCGTCATCGTCGCTGTGCAGGATGAGGATCGGATGCCGCAGCTCATCCGCGCGGGCCGAGGCATCCAACTCGTCAAATGAGATCGGCGCGTCGGTGCCGGCGAACAGATCGGCGAAGTTCGATTGCAGGGCGCGAAGCGCCATCCCCGAGACGGGGGTCGGCAGGTGCAGCAACTTGGCCTGGTACTCGAGCACGAGGCGCCAATCCGTCACCGGGGATTCGAGGATGAGCCCGGCGATCGCTGGGGCGTGCACCGAATTCAGCGAGAGCTGCAGCACGAGCGCGCCGCCCATCGACCAGCCCATGAGCACGACCCGCTTGGCGCCGTGCCGCAGCGCGTAGCCCACGGCCGCGTCGACGTCGCGCCACTCGGTCGCCCCGAGACCGTAGGTGCCCGTGCGGGAGCGAGGCGCCTCGCCATCGTTGCGATACGACACGACGAGCGTCGGCACACCGAGCCGGTGAAACAACGGGACGGCGCGCAGCGTCTCGGCCCGGGTGGTTCCCCGGCCGTGCACCTGAATCACCCAGGTGTCTGCGGCGGGCGCCTGCGCATCCGGCGCGGCGAACAGCCAGGCCGGGCACGGCCCGAGCGGCGAGCCGATCAACACATCGGTGAACGGGACGTGCAATTGTTCGGGGCGATCGAAGTACCAGCCGCTGAAGGTCGCCGCAGGCTCGATGCGCGCCTGCTCGCCGATCTCCGTGAGCAGCTTGCGGGTGACGGTCGACGCACGTTCGGCAAGCACCGTGCCGAGCTTCACGTACGACTCGGTGCCGACGGTGGCGAGGCCGTACCGGCCGGGCAGCCGGGTGTCGGGCGTGCGCGTGAGCGTGATCGTCTGCGCGGCGGTGTCGAGGTCGACGATGCGCGTGTCCTGCTCCCGGATCGCAGGCGTGACCACCCGGCGAGCCATGCGCAGCGACACCGCACCGGCGATCGCGGCGACGCCCGCGAGGCCCGCGGCGAGCACGACGACCGCGAGCCGGATCGACCGGCCAAGAGTTGCCGCCGTGGCGCGATTCGCCCCGGCGTGCCTATGCTGTTTCATCGATCCCCCACTCTAGTCTGTGGTCGTGACAGGCACCCACGGACCAAGCGGCGGCTCCTCCGTGTTCGAACAAGCGGCGAACGTGGTGCGCGGCACCCGGTTACGCGACGACCTGTATGTTCGTGAGATCCCCGCGCCGGGTGGCGTCGCCCACGAAGCCATCGCGCTCGCGGCCGACATTCGTCCCGACGTGGCGGGCGAAGACTCCGCCTATGGCAACGGAAGGTTCATCTTGCTCTACGACCCGTCGGTCCCGGAGGCCTGGGGCGGCCCGTTCCGCATCGTGTGCTTCGCGCAGGCACCGCTCGAAACCGAGATCGGCAGCGATCCCCTCCTCGCCGAGGTGGCCTGGTCATGGCTGACGGATGCCCTGGGTTCTCGACGAGCCGAGTATCACTCGGCCTCGGGCACCGCGACCAAGAGCCTGTCGACCGGCTTCGGCGAGCTCGCCGCCGAGGGCAACGGCGCACAGATCGAGCTGCGCGCGTCGTGGACGCCCGGCGCGGGCGACCTCTCGAAGCACGTCGAGGCGTGGGCCGAGCTGCTGTGCATGCTCGGCGGGCTCCCCCCTGGGTCAGAGAATGTGGCCGTCTTCGGCGCAAAGCGGGGTCCCCGTGGCTGAGTTCGAGGTCATCGACAGTCTCGATGATGCCCTGCGCGCCTGCGAGCACCTTGCGGCGGGCACCGGCCCCGTCGCCGTCGACGTCGAGCGCGCATCCGGGTTTCGCTACTCGCAGCGCGCGTATCTGATCCAGGTGTTCCGCCACGACGGCGGGCTGTATCTGTTCGATCCCCCGGCCGTCGGCGACTTCAGCGGGCTGCAGGCCGCGATCGGCGACGAGGAGTGGGTGTTCCACGCGGCGAGTCAGGATCTTCCCTCACTGCACGAGCTCGGCCTGCGTCCACCGCTGATCTTCGACACCGAGCTCGCCTCGCGACTGCTCGGCAAGGAGCGGGTCGGCCTCGGCGCAGTGGTCGAGGACACGCTCGGCATCACCCTCGCGAAAGCCCACTCCGCAGCGGACTGGTCCACCCGCCCGCTGCCCGCAGCGTGGCTCGAATACGCGGCACTCGATGTCGACCACCTCCTCGACGTGCGCGATATCCTCGCCGCCCAGCTCGAACAGCAGGGCAAGACCGAGATCGCCTATCAAGAGTTCGAGGCCGTGCGCCTGCGCGAACCCAAGCCACCGCGCGAAGACCCCTGGCGCAAGCTCAGCGGGCTGCACACGGTGCGGGGGCGCAAGAACCTCGCCGTCGCGCGCGCACTCTGGCAGGCCCGCGAGGCGCTCGCGCAGACAGAAGACACCGCTCCCGGACGCCTGCTCCCCGACCGCTCGATCATCGCCGCCGTGCGCGCCGAGCCCGACAGCCGCGAGGCGCTCGGTGCGATGAAAGACTTCAACGGCCGTGCCAGCCGCACACAACTGCCGCGGTGGTGGGCCGCGATCAGGGACGGCCGCGCGAGCACGGACCTCCCGCCCGAGCGGATCCGAACCGATGCCCTTCCGCCCGTGCGCGCGTGGATCGATCGCAACCCCGCCGCCGATGCGCGCCTGAAACGGGCCAAGCCCGCCGTCGAAGCGGTCGCGACGGAGCTGGCGATGCCGATGGAGAACCTGCTCACACCCGAGCTGCTGCGCCGCACCGCGTGGGCGCCGCCCGAGACCGTGGATGCGGCATCCATCGGCCACACCCTCGAAGCGCTCGGTGCCCGCCCCTGGCAGATTGAGGCAACCGCACAGGTGATTGCGGAGGCCTTTGTGGCCAGCCTCCAAGAACCCGAAGAGGCCGCGGAAGCCGGCTCGTAGGTTCACCCCAAGCGACCCCCGCCGGGCGGGGCTGCGGTCATAGGCTGGCGGCAACCCTACCTTTGGAGGCGACGTGGCCGAGATCTCGGACGTCTTTTTCGTTGACGGCATGCGCACACCCTTCGGGCGTGCCGGCGAAAAGGGCATGTATTGGAACACCCGCGCGGATGACCTGGTCGTGAAGGCGATCATCGCCGTGCTCGAGCGCAACCCGGCGATCCCGAAGGATCGCATCGACGAAGTCGCGGTCGCCGCCACGACCCAGCAGGGCGACCAGGGGCTCACCCTCGGCCGCACCACCGCGATCCTCGCGGGCCTCCCGCAGAGCGTCCCGGGCTTCGCGATCGACCGAATGTGCGCCGGCGCGATGACGAGCGTCACCACGCTCGGCAGCGGCATCGGATTCGGCGCCTACGATCTCGCCCTCGCCGGTGGCGTCGAGCACATGGGCCGCCACCCCCTCGGCGCCGGCGCCGACCCGAACCCGCGGTTCTTGACCGAGAAGCTGGTGAGCCCGGACGCGCTCGACATGGGTGTCACCGCGGAACGCCTGCACGACCGCTTCCCCGCGCTCACCAAGGAACGCGCCGACCGCTTCGGCATGCGCAGCCAGCACAGAACGCAGGCCGCCTACGAGGCCGGCAAGCTGCAGCCCGATCTGGTGCCCGTCGCGGTCAAGGATGCGAGCGGTGCCTGGGGCATCGCGAGCGACGACGAAGGTCGGCGCCCCGAGACCACGATGGAAGGCCTCGCGTCGCTGCGCACGCCGTTCCGCGCCCACGGCCGCGTCACGGCCGGCACCGCGTCGCCCCTCACCGATGGCGCCACGATGAGCCTGCTCGCCGGTGCCGCGGCGGCCAAGGAGTTCGACCTCAAGCCCAAGATGCGCATGGTGTCGTTCGCCTTCTCGGGCGTCGAGCCGGAGGTGATGGGCCTCGGGCCCGTCCCCGCCACCGAGAAGGCGCTGCGCAAGGCAGGCCTGCGCATCGGCGACATCGGCCTGTTTGAGATCAACGAGGCGTTTGCGGTGCAGGTGCTCGCGTTCCTGGAACACTTCGGGATCGCCGACGACGACGCGCGGGTCAACCAGTGGGGCGGGGCGATCGCGATCGGCCACCCGCTGGCGGCATCCGGCGTGCGCCTGATGATCCAACTCGCCGCCCAGTTCGCCGAGCGCCCCGACGTGCGCTACGGCCTGACCACGATGTGCGTCGGCCTCGGTCAGGGCGGCTCGGTCATCTGGGAGAACCCGCACTACGACGGAAAGAAGAGGTAGGCACCGCCATGACCCACTACGACGCCATCGACTTCACCCCGCTCGCCGCGCTCAGCGGCGATGACGAGGTCGTCACCCATTCCCTCGTCCGCGATGTCGCGCTGCCAAGCGGCAGGGTGCTCGCGCTCATCACCCTCGACAACGGCCGCGACCACACGCGCCCGAACACGTTCGGACCCGGTACCCTCACCGAGCTCGACGCCGTGCTCACCACGCTCGCCGCGCGCGCCGCGGCGGGCGAGATCCACGCCGTCGGCATCACCGGCAAGCAGTACATCCTCGCCGCCGGGGCCGACCTCTCCGATGTCTCGCGTGTGCCCTCCCGCGAGGTGGCCAAGCTCGTCGCGCAGCAGGGGCACTTCGTGCTCGGCAAACTCGGCACCCTCGGTATTCCGTCGTTCGCCTTCGTGAACGGCCTCGCCCTCGGTGGCGGCCTCGAGATCGCACTGCACTCCACGTATCGAACGGTGGATGCCTCCGCCGCCGCGATCGCGCTCCCCGAGGTGTTCCTCGGCCTCATCCCCGGGTGGGGCGGCGCATACCTGCTGCCGAACCTGATCGGCATCGAGAACGCGCTGGAGGTGATCGTCTCGAACCCGCTGCAGCAGAACCGCACGCTGCGGCCCGAGAAGGCGTTCGAGCTCGGCATCATGGACGCCATCTTCCCCGCATCGAACTACCTTGAGGATTCGCTGCGCTGGGCCGACGGCGTGCTCGGCGGCAACATCAAGGTGAACCGCAAGAACGAGCCCGGCAAGATCGAGCGCCTCACCAAGTGGCCGATCGCGATCAAGATGGCGCGCGGCATGCTGGAGAGCCGCATCGGCACCGTGCCCCGTTCGCCGTACGTCGCGCTCGAGCTGCTGGAGGCCGCGCGCGGTGGCACACCCGCACAGGGCTTCGCGCGCGAGGATGATGCGCTTGCCGAACTGATCGTCGGCGACCAGTTCGCCGCATCCATGTATGCCTTCGATCTGGTGCAAAAGCGCGCGAAGCGGCCCGTCGGCGCCCCCGACAAGTCGCTCGCCAAGCGGGTCACCAAGGTGGGGATCATCGGCGCGGGCCTGATGGCCAGCCAGTTCGCGCTGCTGTTCCTGCGCCGCCTGCAGGTCCCGGTGATCCTCACCGACCTCGACCAGGCGCGCATCGACAAGGGCCTCGCCTACATCCGCGATGAGATCGGCACGCTCGAGCGCAAGGGTCGACTCGACGGCGACACCGCCAACAGGCTGCGTGCCCTCGTGCACGGCACCACCGACAAGGGCGAGTTTGCCGATTGCGACTTTGTGATCGAGGCCGTGTTCGAGGAGGTCGGCGTCAAGCAGCAGGTCTTCGGCGAGATCGAGCCGATCATCGCGCCGGACGCGATCATGGCGACGAACACCTCCTCGCTCTCGGTCGAGGAGATCGGCGCCAAGCTGCAGCATCCCGAGCGCCTCGTGGGCTTCCACTTCTTCAACCCGGTGGCGGTCATGCCGCTGCTCGAGATCGTCCACG